>CARMXJ010000021.1 GCA_949025205.1 uncultured Bacilli bacterium
CTTTGTATTTCTTTTTTGTATGTCTTAATTTCTTCGTTTACTATTTGCAAACGTTCTCTCATTACTCTTTTATAAGTATGACTTTCCTATTATACAAAGAAAAACAAAGTACTACATATACTTTGTCATTTGTTTCATCACTTGATTGACTTGTTTTTGACTTGGTTTCCTTCCCATGCTGCTCATCATCACTTCAATCATTTTTTCATTGATTGGTGGATTTTTTTGCATGTATTTTTTCATTACGTATCTGGCAACAAAAAAACCAATAATTAAACCTACGATAAGGCCAATAACGATTAATAATATATCATGAAACATATTGTTTCCTCCCTCTTTCTTATTGTACTAAAAATTAAACATTTTCACAAGTTTGTTGTTATTTTTTCTAACCAAAAATAGTCTTTGTTTTCGAAATCACATAAAAAGAGATTTGGGTATTCTTTTAAATCTTCTAAAAATATTGGCCTTATTACTGTACTTTTTAAGAGAAGAAAATGTTTGTGAACCACTAATTTAGATTCTTCTTTTTTATATATGTTGTTTACTTGGTGAATATTCTTAAATTTGGTATAAAAATAGTTGTCTTGGTACTTTTTAAATATTTTTATATCCAATTCTTTAGCCCCTATACGTTCTACCATTTTATAAAAGAGGTCTGCTCCTCTTGCAATTTCCCCTCTATCAATATTATATATATAGGAAAGCATTTTAAATAAATGATAAGGATTGTTCTTTGTTAAACGAGCATATTCTTCTTTGATTTTAAAAATATAGAATGTACGCATGTGTATCACCAAATTTAGTATATAAGAAAAAAAGCTTATTTTTTGTCGAAAAAAGTTGCAAAATTAATTTTCTCGTAATAATCTTGCAACTCTCATTTTTAAGGTTTCGTAATCAAATCCACATTTTTTTAATACATCTTCCGGTTTGCCACTATAACCAAAATCATTTACTCCTAAAATATATTTTTCGTCTGGAACAAATAATCCCCAGTTCATTTTATGACTTGGTTCTATTATAATGGTGCGAATGTTTTTAGGCAGTACTCCATTTTGGTAATTTTTATCTGTTTTTAAGAATAGTTCTTGACTTGGCATGCTTACTACTCGAATGTCTAGATTTTCTTTTTTTAGTTCTTCTTTCATCTTCATCGCTGTTAAGACTTCTGTTCCCGTTGCAATTAAAATACCATCTAATCTTTGGTCTTCTTTTCCTATTATGTAGGCACCTGCTGGTACTAGTTTAGCATTCGAGTTTGGAATTTTGGGAACTTTCTGTTTGCTAAGTACTAAGTTTACTGGCTTTTTGTTTTTGCAAATGTATTCCCAGCACCCTAGTACTTCATTGAAATCACATGGTCTAAAAGTTATCATATTTGGCATGCTACGAAGGGTAAGCAATTGTTCTACTGGTTCATGGGTTGGTCCATCTTGTCCGATAGCAATAGAATCATGCGTAAAAATATAGGTGATGGGCAAATTCATTAAAGCGCTCATACGCATTGCTGGTTTTAAGTAATCGCTAAATGCAAGCATCGTACTACAATACGTTTTTAAACCAATCATAGACATTCCGTTTAAAATTCCTGCCATCGCATGTTCTCTTATTCCGAAATTAATATTTCTTCCTAAAGGATGTTCTAAAGAATTGATGTGTGTATTATCAATATATGCTTTTGTAGAAGAAGCTAAATCTGCACTTCCTCCTAGAAACATATCTGTTTTTGCTGCTACTAAGTTTAAAATTTTATGATTAGTCATGCGCATTTCTTCGTTATAAGTATCGTTTACGCGATAATTTGCACTATCAAAAGAAATGGGAACTTCTTTGTTGATAAGAGCACGTAATACATTTATTAGTTTATCATTTCCTGATGATTTTATTTTATTAAAGTACATCATATGGTCTTTGTATTTTTGTTCTACTCTTTCTTTTATTAAAGTTCTGACATGAACAACTGTATCTTTTCTGACTTCAAATGGGGCAACGGTTACATTTAATTTTCTTTTTATAGCAAAGATATCATCATCACTTAAAGGAGTTCCATGAACGACGCTTTTGTTTTCATTCATGCTTCCTTGTCCTAGAATGGTATTGAAAATAATAAGAGATGGTTTTTTACTTTTTTTAGCATTTGTAATAGCTTTGTCAATTGCTTTTAAATTGGTACCATCTTTTACTACATCTACATAAAACCCCATGGCTTCAAAACGCATTTCGATATCTTCTAGAAAGTTGGTGCTGGTACTTCCATCGTTGGTCATTTTGTTATAGTCGTATAAAATCATGAATTTGTCTAATTTTTGAGCACCTGCAAATGAAGTTGCTTCGTAAGAAATGCCTTCCATTAAATCGCCATCTCCACATAAAACATAAGTGCGATAGTCAATTAAATTTTGGGTTTCTTCTTCTTTTTTTATGTAAGATTCTAAATATCTTTCTCCAAAAGCAAAACCAACAGCATTCGCAATTCCTTGTCCAAGAGCTCCGGTTGTCATATCTACTCCTGGGGTTATTCCATATTCGGGATGGCCTGGGCATTTTGAATCAATGCTTCTAAATTGTTTTAAATCTTCTTTGGTAATGTTATAGCCGCACATATGTAGGGTGGCATATAAAAGAGCAGAACCATGTCCAGCAGATAAAACAAATCGGTCACGATTTATCCACTCTGGATTTTCTGGATTCACCATCAAGTGCCTAGCATATAGTGTATAGATAATGGGAGCAGCAGATAAAACAATTCCTGGGTGTCCACTTTTCGCATTGCTTATCATATCTAAAGCAAGTGCTTTTATTTCACTTACTGCATTGGTATCATTTATATTCATACTATCCCTACCTATTCTTTTCTATCTAAGTATAGCAAAAAAAAAAGTAAGGCGCAAACCTTATTTCAAAAACAATTATTTTTCATAAAAAATAGAATATTCTCGGTATAATTTACCGTTTTTTATATTTACTCTAGCATTTTTATCTGGATATTTTTCTCTAATTTTATTTTCTAGTTCTTTTGCTTTCAACTCTAATTCTTCATAAGACATTTTTGTTCGAAAATTTGCTGTATGCATACAACAATCTGCAACAAAGCAAGAGTTTTCTAAAATCTCAATTTCACCACTTGTTATAAATGTATATTTTTTTTGATTGTATGGAGTCTGACAACGATACCCTACTTCATCTAAAGGATTTAGTACAAATTCGTATAAGCACGCAAGTCCTATTATGAGAAAAATTATTGTTCCCAAAGCCAATACTTTCTTTTTCGATTTAAAAAATGCTTTCATATTTTATTCCTTTCGCTTTTTATATCTTTATTATACTTGAAATTTAAAAAAAGCAAAGACAATTCTAATTTTAAGAGTCATTTTTGTTATATAAATTATTGTCATATAAGCAAACGATTGTTATAATTTTATTAGGAACATTTAATAAGTTGGGTGGAGCCAAACTTCCATAAGAAGGGAGGCGATATGATGAACAAGAAAGATTTTTTAGTCTTGTCTTTACTTCTAATTATCTTCCTTTTATTATTATTGTTATTTATAACTCTAATATAAAAGAAATCCACCTAACTCAGCAATGATTTAGGTGGAGACCATTTACGGCAACACTCAACATGGCACATTGAATGTTCCATTTTTATGTTATGCAAGTTTCCTTGGCTATATACATAATAACATAAATAAAAATAATTTGCAAATCTGTAGACTGAAATATATTTCCCATTATATCCACTTGGCAAGTGTTCCATTTAGAACCATTTCTTTTTCGGTTAAGGCATCAAATAGATTAATATTTAAACTATTACAAATCGAAACAAGTACGAGGAATATGTCGGCAATTTTAGACTCGGAATTTTTATAGTTTTCTTCTTTAATCGAAATACGGACTTCGCGTCCTAATTCTATTACATTAAAGAATAAACGGAACATTTCACTTGATATATCTTTTTTATTAAACGTATCTACATTTATTTTTTCTTCTACGTAAGCTTGTATTAAATCCAGACTATCCTCACGAGATAATTTGTTTAGTAATTCTTCTTTTTTTATATTCATTGTTTAATCCTCCATTCCTATTGCAACAATCGTATTATTATTTTTTTCTATTTCGTTTAGATATCTAAATCTGGCATTCAGTATAAATACTCCAAAAACGATGACCGAGTAAAGTAAAATTGCTCCGCTATATTTTGTTATTAATTTTTTCATATACATTCCCTCTTTCTGTATTCACTTTAACACGTATATTTGTTCGTGTCAATAGCTTTTGTGAACATTTGTTTGACTTTTTACATTTACTATGATACTATGATTATGGAGGTTAAGTTTAAATGAAAGAACTAACTACAAAACAAACAGAAGTCTTAAATTTTATTAAAAAATATACAGCTATGCATGGGTATCCCCCCGCTATTCGAGAAATTTGTGCTGGTCTTGGTTTATCTAGTCCTGCAACGGTTCATGCCCATGTCAAAAAACTAGAAGAAGCTGGAGCTATTAAAACGAGTAATAACAAATTTAGAACGATTGAAATTTTAGTTGAAAACGAATATATAGAAAAAGAAGAAGATGTTATTAAAATTCCTCTTTTAGGAAAAGTTACGGCAGGAAGCCCAATTGAGGCCATTGAACAACCAAATGAATTTTTTAACATTCCTGCTTCTTTAGTTCCTAGAAAAGAAGTCGTATTTGCTTTACATGTAAGTGGTGAATCGATGATTAACAAAGGAATATTTGATGGAGACTACGTAATCGTACAAAAACAAAAAGTTGCAAGAAATGGTGATGTTGTTGTTGCAATGACAGAAGAAAATGAAGTTACTTTAAAAACATTTTATAAAGAAAAAGACCATATACGCTTGCAGCCTGAAAATGATACTATGGCTCCAATTATTTTACCAAATTGTACTATTTTAGGAAAAGCGATTGGTTTGTATCGACAATTTTAATCAATTCTAGAAATGGGATTGATTTTTTTATTTTCTTTTCTTATAATAAAAATGTAAGTGTTACCAAATTAGATAACGCCTTACGTATTTTTTGGTTAAGACGCTATGCCTTTATTGTGTAATTAATTATATGATTTTGGCTAGCGTCTTTTTTGTTATATTAATCGCAGAATTACTACAATCAATAAAACAATAATTACTAAAAGAATTAACTCTCTTAAAAGATAAGTTTCTTTGTTCATACTACTCGCCTACTTTCTAACCCCCTGATTTTTTACAAAGATGCTAGATTCCTGAGCATAATAGCAAGGCGCCACTTTTTTGGTAACACGAGTTTTTATCTAAACAACATAAATGCTATGAAAGCCAAATAAATTACTAGAACAATCGCTCCATTTATGCGGTCTGTTTTTTCTGATTTTCCAGCAATACCACAAGCCATCATGGCAAGATATCCTCCGATTAACCCTCCAATATGTGCAGCATTGTCAATACCACTCATCATAAATCCTAAAAATAAGTTTAAAATTATTAACGGAATGATTTGTGCTCTTAAGACATTTCCTAAAAACAAACGATAGTGATATCCAAAGTAAAGCATGCTACCAAGAAGACCAAATATAGCTCCACTGGCTCCAACAGAAATCGTTGTTGAAAATATAGAGGACATTAAACTTCCACTTAAAGCACTTATTACATAGACAAACAAGAATTTCTTTTTGCCAATAAAGTTTTCCAATTGAGAACCGATAATACATAGAGAATACATATTCACGAATAAATGAATAATACCAGCATGTAAAAGTGTTCCTGTAATAAGACGCCATACTTCTCCTGCTTGGATGGCCGGTGCAGACACTGCTCCAAATTTATAAAGAGTTAAAGCATTCATACTTCCATCCCCTAAGGCATAAGTAAGTAAAAATAAAACCGCACAGATTGCCATAATGGCATAGGTCATAATTATTTTTTTTGGCTTAAAAGTTGCTTCGTAAATACGATTGTTTTTTTCAGTTTTTTTGTTGATATCTTCGGTTACATTTAAAATTAAATCGAGTCCTTGGGTATCTTTTAATAATTTATTTTCAATACCTGGAAAAAATGGAATAATCTTGGTTGTTTCTTTATCGCTGACATCTTTTAATATTACCGATTTAATGTGCTTATCATCCATTAGTTTTACATCATCATTTACATCTAAGAAAATATTAAATGTATCCATGGTTAGGGACACCGTTTTTTTCTTTATCTGGCGCATTACATTTTTTATTTTAAATAAATCTAAATTAAATTGTTCGTTGTTATGAATATAATTAGAATTGATACGGACAATTTTATATTTTGCTTCGCTATTTTCTAACCATACTTCATCTTTTACACCATTTACAATAATGGGAACATAGTTTTCTTCTGTGATAAAATAATGGACAAGTCGCATAACGATTTCATCTTTTTTTGTGATTGTTATTGTATTCATTTCATTCTCCCTTAAGTAATATTATTTTAGTATACTTCATATCTTTAGTAAAGAGGTGATATTTATACTAGTACTATTTTTTACAGTTGGTTTTATTATAACGCACTTCTTGTTATTTATTCCTATTCGTAAAATTGTTTTACAAGAAAAAGTTGACAATGACTTCTTATTTATTTATATAAGCAATCTTTTACTATTAATTGCCTTTTTTTATTTTTTTGTTTTACAAAGTCACTTTTTATTTTCTTTTTATATTTCCTTGTTTCTGATGATTTTTTCTTATTTGTTTGTTTATCATATCAAAAATATTTTGGGGAAATATCAGTTATCTAGTTTACCATATTTTGTGTTTAGTGTTTATACTTTTTCTAAAATTTTAATCCTATTTCTCTTCTAAGGTATTTAAATACTCTTCAAAGTAAGCAGGAAGAGGACAAGAAAAATGCATGGGTTCCTTTGTAATAGGATGGATAAAAGTAATCGTTTTGGAGTGTAAGAATTGCCCTACTTCTAAAATTTTTTGATGTCCATAGACTGGGTCATTGAAAACGGGATACCCAATGTATTTCATATGTACTCTTATTTGATGTGTTCTTCCTGTTTCTAAGTGTAAACTTACTAATGTATTTTCTGTATACCTTTTTAAAACAGAAAGATGTGTAATTGCATTTTTAGCGTTTTCAGCTGTCACTGTCATTTTTTTTCTATTTTGTTTATCCCTGCCAATCGGAGCATCAATTTTGGCTTTGTTGTGAGGAAGTACTCCGCAAAGAAGAGCTACATATTCTCTTTTTACTTCGTGATTCTTAAAATACTCTCCTAAAACATTATGGGCCCGATTACTTTTAGCAATCAACATAAGCCCTGAAGTATCTTTGTCTAAACGATGTACTATGCCTGGTCTTTCTTCTCCATTTGCATCACTTAAGTTTTTTGTATAGTATAAAAGACCATTTGCTAGTGTATTTTGTTTATTTCCACTTCCCGGATGCACTACAACGCCCGTCGGTTTATTAATGACCATAATATCTTCATCTTCATAAATAATATCTAAATCCATTTTGGTTGGAAGAATATGGGTCTCTTCTTGGTATTCTTTTACGATTTCTATTTCATCTTTTTCTTTTACTTTATAACTTGGTTTTGTTTTTTTATTGTTTACTAAAATATCTTCTTTTTCTATCATTTTCATAATGATGTTTCTTGAATATTCTAATTTTTCACTTAAAAATTTATCAAGACGTTCATTGTTCGTTTCGGTTACTACTATTTTTTCCATCTTTGTCTTCTCCTTTTATAATGGCAATTACTAGAAGAAATACTCCTATTACTATAGATATATCTGCAAAGTTAAATATGGGATATTGGTAAGAAAAGAATTTAAAGGATAAAAAATCTCTTACATATCCTAAAAATACACGGTCCATTAAATTTCCAAATATTCCCCCAATAAGTAAACCAAAGGCAATGTTATTTCTTTTGTTTACTTTAAAACTATATATATATCGATAAATAATAATTAAAGCAATAATACTTGCTACTATTAGTATTTCTACTTTGTAATTAAAAATACTCCAAGCTGCTCCATAATTTTCAATAGAATAAAGAGAAAAAAAGTTTTTTATTATGGTTACTTTTTCGTTTAAATTTATAAAAATAGTTAATAAAGTTTTTGTTATTTGGTCTATAAATAATGTAATGATTGCTACTAAAAATATTTTTCGATTCATATTCTCTTAGCTCCTCTAAGTATTATAGCAACACCAAATCTAGATTTCAACCAATATTACATCTTCGCCGATTTTCTTAATTTCTTTCATACTTACATTGACTTCAGAACTTGTTCCAAAAAAACGAAAGAATCTTTTTGGTTCTACTACAAAATATTTGACTGCTCCACTTTCTTCTAGTTCAATATCTACAATTCTACCTAATTTTCTCCCATCTACAATGCTTACCACATCTTTTATTTGTAAATCTGAAACACGCATAGATACCACCTTTATAAAGGATATGACTAATTATTAAAAAAAGAACAGCTTTATTTTTTATTTGATACATAAAAAGAAAATTCTTAATTTAAGCATAAATATGCATGACAGTGTCGTACAATTTGGAATATAGTTAGTTATTCTGATTTCTATTCAAAGCAAAAATAAAACAAATTATTATTTCAAAAAGAACAAAAGAAGCTTATTGCTAACTTTATAGGAAGTGAAAGAATTATTCCATTTACCTATGAAATCATGCACTAAAAAAGAAGAATTTTATTTTTCTTCTAATTTTCTTATTCTTTTTAAAGTAGCTTCATGATTTTCATCTTGATATCTTTCAAAAAAACATTTAAATATCTTTTGGGAAGTTTTATCCAAATTCATATATCTAGTCATACAGTCTTCTTCAATTACTTTATCAATTGGTTGACTACTAATATTGGTAGATATATCTGACGGAAATTGTAAAGTATATAATCTGTTAATATGCTGCGTAATTGAGATTTTCTGTCTTTTAACAAAAAAATAATTAGTTATTAAAGGAATTTTTTCTTCCCATTCTAATACATAACATATAAAAGAAAATGCTTGTCCTTGCTTTCCCAATATTTTTAAAATTTCTTCTATACATAAGCCATCGACATTTTCCCATGGTATAATGGTATCATCTAAAAATATTAGTCCAAATTTATAGGCTGGTACATCAAAAGTATTTGGTTTCATTTGCATTACCTCATCTCATTAATTTGTTTTTAGCTCCTCTATAATACCATAAACCATTCCGATATTGGTAGGAATAATATACTTTGCACCAATCGCTTCTGCTACTACCAAAACAAATGCACACATTGCGCGTGTTGCATCCCACCAGTTGGGGTCTTCTACTCTCTTTTTAATTTCTTCTAAAGAAATTTCTTTATAATATCTTTCGGTTTCTTTTATACGTGTTTTTATATCCATCATAATAGGGGCTAGTTTATCTTCAAAAATTTTGTTTTCTTCGTAGCAAATTCCAGAAAGTCTTGCGAATTTTTCATGTCCACCGCCAGCAAGTATTAAAATATCTGCTTTTTCTCTAGGTAAATTTAATCTTTCTTCAACAAACTTTTTTACTTCTTCTAATGGTGTTGTTGCAAAATTTTCTCCTAAGTCTGGAAACTTTTCTAAAATGTCCATAACGCCAATATTTGTATTGATGCTTTCTTTTATTCCATTATCATAAATGGTTATCTCTGTTGAACCGCCACCGCCGACAAAAACGCAAACTTTGTTTTTCGTATTTCTTGTTGCTCCAAGCACTGTTAATTTACTTTCTTGCTCTTGAGAGGTAATGTAAAAATCTAACCCTGTACTTGCTTTAAAACTAGTCAAAAACTCTTCTTTTTCTTTTTGTTTTAAATCTCTAAAAATACTGGTCCCACAAACATAAACATTATTATCTTTCAAATGCTTCTTAACAATTTGTATTAATTCTTCTATATCACTTTCTCGAATCTTTTTATCTTCTTTGTAATGCTTCTTAAAGAAAATGGTGACTTCTTCTATTCTTTTAACATTTTCTCCTTCTTGTTCATCTACTTTTGTAACTGTGGAGCCTACTTCAATAATTATATTGTTTCTACTTTGCATCTGTTGTTCCAAAGCCACCCGTTCTTATGCCCTCAGCTTGGTCATTGTCTACCAGTAAATATTTTTGGAATATGACTTGACCAATGACATCTCCTTTTTTAATTTCAATATCGTGGTCTAAAATATTATAGTATTGAAAATAAAAATGCCCATCGTTTGTTTCATTTTCATAATAATCTGCATCTATTACACCAATACTATTGCTCATAACTAAACCTTTTTTTGGCCCAGAACTACGATTTACAAGCATATACCATTCATCACTTTGACAATAAGCTTTTAGTCCTGTTGGGATAAGTGTTGGTTTTCCACCTAATTGGAATGGAGGGATTACTATATCCTCTGCTGCTTCTACATCATATCCTGCTGCGTTTTTTGTTTTTCTTACTGGTAAATGAATGTCTTTATCTTCCCATCCTTTTGCTATTTCAAATCCTCTTACTTTTTCTTTTAACATCTACAAGCACCGCTTTCTATGTTTTTTAATTCTTCTTTTTCTTTTATAATATCGGAATTGTCTATATATATAACTATTTCTTTGTTTTCGTTATTTAATGTTTTTGGTACATCAATAATTCTTTGGTTGGCACTTCCTACATAATGGAGTTTTTCTTCTGCTAGTTTTAAAACAAATCTTCCTTCTAATAAAACATCTACGTTTTCTAAAATTTCTTTTAGATTTTTATCCTCTTTTACTTGTTCCATTAATTCTTCCCAAGTATATCCTGTATAAGACCAAATCGTTTTATTGGGATATAATTTTTTGATGTTGGTTACTAAATCACGTATAGTTTTACGGTTTGGAATAAATAATGGGTCGCCGCCTGAAAGAGTTATTCCACTACACCAATCTTTCTCTAACTCCGCATAGATTTCTTTGATAGCATCATCATCAAAATCCACTCCATCGTTTTCATCCCAGGTTAAGGCATTTTGGCAAGCAGGACAGTGGTGGATACAACCACTTGTCCATAAAACAACACGTAATCCTTCTCCGTTTAACATATCCGCTTTTGTTATATTATGGTATTTCATTTTCCACCTCTACATTGATTTTCTTTCTGCGATTTCTGCCATCTTGGCTTTGTTTAGTCTTGTGTCTCCATGTACTCTTGAGTAAGATAGATATCCATTCATTCTATCAATTTTGGTAAGGTCAGAACTTCCACATTTTGGACAAGTATCCATATCTAATTCTTCATGTCCACAATTGCTACAATAGGCTAAAGATAAGTTTACTCCTTCGTAAAAACCTTTTTCCATTGCTCTTTCAATATATGTAATCATCGCTTCTTTGTTGTAATTTAAATTGTAACGAACGTACTGAATTCTTCCTCCACGGAAAAGATCCCAAAATCTTCCCTCTAAATCTTGTTTTTGGATTCCTGTAATATCTTCCCATACACCACAATGGAAAGAATTACTTACATACTCACGAGAAGATACGCCTTCTACAACTCCATATTTTTTTCGGAATTGCTCTACTTGTAGCCCACATAAGTTTTCTGCTGGTGTTCCATAAATGGCATACAAAATATGGTCTTCATTTTTAAATTCTACAATTTTTTCATTAATGTATTTCATAACATCAATGGCAAAGGCCCCATCTTCTACTAAAGATTTGCCATTGTAAAGCATTTGTAATTCATTTAAAGCCGTAATTCCAAAAGAAGCGGTAGCTGCTTCTAAAAGTGGTTCTATATTATCATTTGGTTTTAAATGTCCTTTGTAAAAACCGCCTTCACAATAAGCTAAAGGGTTCGTACTTGCTTTTTTCTTTCCTAAATATTTATAAGTACGAATATGAATTTTACGAATCATTTCTAAATAATAGTCAAGTACTTCATAAAAATCTTTTCTTTCTTCTTTGGCTTTGGCTAAAATCATAGGCAAATGAAGAGATACTGCTCCGATATTAAATCTTCCGATAAATACTGGTTTATCTTCTTTATCCGCTGGTTCAAAACCACCACGTTCAAAATATGGACTTAAAAAAGCACGACATCCCATTGGACTTACCACACGGCCATATTTTTTGTACATTTCAGGAACATATCCTTCTCCTGTTAAGGATAAATAATCAGGATACATGGTTTTAGAACTACATTCAATCGCTGCTAAGAAATTTTCATGTAATTCACATCCTTCTTTATGCAAATTTTTGTCATACAAAAAAACAAGTTTGGGAAATAAAGTTGGTTTTTTAAAGCCTTCGCGGCCTTGTCCTTTTTGATGTGTTTCTAAAATGGTTCTAGAAATCATACGTCCAAAACGACTGGTATCAATACCGAAAGTAAATGTTACAAAGGGATAATCTCCCCTAGAAGAGCCAACACTATTTAATTTGTATTCAATTCCTTGGTAGCCTTGTTCACACTCTCTATGTGTTTTTTTTAGCGCATAACTTTCTGCTCCTTCAGAATCCGCATCTTCTCCTTTGATATCTAGGTATTCTTGGTAATATTTTCGATACGTTTTTTCGGCATAAGGAGCTAAAATAGTATCCACTTCTGGTACAGTAAATCCTCCGTATTGCATGGCTGCTGTATTAATGATGACATCTCCCATAACGTCAAAAGCTGTATCTAAAGTCTTTGGTTCATTGTACCAAAGATTTCCCATTTCAAAGCCATCTTTCATAACAGCTCCTACATCACATAAGCAACAGTTCATTGTATCACGTCTGGCACTCATATCATGCACATAAATATACCCATCTTCACAAGCTTCTACTTCTGCTGTTGTTAAGAAAAATTTCTTATATAGTTCTTTATTTAAAGAGTTATAGACTAAACTTCTTTGGGTTGCAACAAGTGCACTATCGGTATTCGAGTTTTCTTTGTCTCCAATATAATTAATAGCTTGCGCTTTTTTATATACCTTGTCTAAAATATGCACAAATTCTTTTTTATAGTTTCTGTATTCACGGTAGCTTTTCGCAACTAGCGGATTTACTTGCTCTAAAGCTGCCTCTACACAATTGTGGATTTGTTGTACTTCAGGGTTTGAAGTTTGTGTTTTTAAAAATTCAAGTACGATGGATACAACTTCATCTTCGGCTTCTGGAGTTAACTCTACCATCACTCTTTCGGCACTTTTTCTTATGGCGGATTTTATTTTTTCCGCATCAAAATCTTGTTGATTTCCATTTCTTTTAATAATTTTAATTTTTTCTGCTATTGCAGCTTCTTTTTTATTCATTCTTACTCCCACTTCCTTCTATCATTACAACCATTTTAACATTTAATTTTTTTTGATTATGTGACAATTGCAACAAAATATTGTTTTTGTTATAATTTTTTTAAGAGATATTTTTGGAGGTCCGTATTTATGCAGAATTTTAGGCAAAAAAAAATAAACGATTTACAAATGGAAGTCATGTCCAGTTGTGTCAATGTCAAAAAAAAGACATTTCAAAGAGGAGAATATATTCTAAGTTTTGGATTACGCCAAAAAATGATTGGTTTGGTTGCCAGTGGAAAAGCCGATATCATCCGTATTGATGTAGACGGAAACGAATCTGTTATTAAAAAAATGACTCCTGGCAGTATTTTTAATGATGCGTTTTCTTGCTATTCTAGTAATTCTGTATTTGTTATTAGTAGGACAGACACCGAGATATTTTTTATTGATTATCCTCAAATTATGACCAATTGTTTAATGAACTGTAAATACCATCATCAAATGGTGCAAACTATTTTGGAACTTTTTACAGAAAACAGTATTCTTTTAAATGAAAAAATCGAAATTTTAAGTTATCCTAAAATTCGCGACCGTATCTTCGCATTTTTAACAATTGGAATAGGAAATAATGAAAGCAATAGCTATACTCTTCCTTTTTCTATTACGGAACTTGCTGCATTTTTGTGTGTCGATAGAAGTGCTTTAATGCGAGAACTAAAAAAAATGGAGAGTGATGGCATCATTATTCGCGATAATAAAACCATTACTTTATTAAACGTTTCACATTATTAATGGCATTTTTTTCAATACGAGATACTTGAGCTTGCGAAATACCTAAACTTTCTGCAATTTCCATTTGGGTCTTTCCTATAATAAACCGTTCAATTAAGACATTACGTTCTCGTGTCTTTATCTTGTTAATCGCCCGTCTTAGAGAGATTAACATATCTTTATCTTCTTTCATGTCTTTTTTATCAGCGATTTGGTCAAGTAAATAAATGGTATCTCCGCCATCGTTATAAATGGGTTCAAAAATACTCATCGGTTCTTTTAAACTATCAAGGGCAAAATTAATCTGGTATTCTTCTATTTCTAGAGCTTTTGCGATTTCTTGGTTGGTTGGGTCAATCCCATGGCTTTTTAAATAATCTTCTTTGTATTTTATAATGGCATATGCCAAATCTTTTATACTTCTACTTACTCGAATGGAGGTATTATCCCGAATGTATCTTTTAATCTCTCCCATGATTAAAGGTATTGCATAAGTTGATAGTTTTAAATTATACGATAAGTCAAAATTATCAATGGCTTTTATTAAACCAATGACACCGACTTGAAATAAATCATCTAAGTTGTATTTTTCTTTGTTAAATTTTTTTAAAACACTTAATACAAGTTTTAGATTGCCATTGATAAGTTCTTCTTTAGCGTTTTTGTCACCAGCTTGGTATTTTTTAAACAGTTCGTTCATTTCACTTTGCTTTAGTACTTTAATATTGCTTGTATTTAATCCTGTAATGTCTACTTTGTATTTGCTCATAAACAAAAGCTCCTTTCATAGTTGTTTTGCTATGAAAAGAGCTTTTTTATTCAAAATTTATTTTTAAATTGCTATTTTTTATTCTTTTTCTTTCATTTTTTGAATCTCTTGTATACTTAATTCTGTAATTTTAGAAATTTGTTCTTCTGGCATATCCATTGCTAACATCTTTTTAGCCATATCTAAATTTGCTTGTTTCACTCCTTCTTTTTTGCCTTCATCTACTCCTTCGTTATAGCCAATCCCTTTTGCTACATGCATCCACATTTTTTGCTCTCTTTCAGCATTGTGAAGAAGGCCAAATCTCGAATCGCTTTCTACTAATCTTTCGTATTCTTCTATTATTTTTAAGTTTTCATCGCTGACATCCAATTGTTTTCTAACATTTTCCATATTCTCCGCTCCCATTATCCATAATCTTTTGTTTATTTTTCCCTCTATTTCATTATATCTATTTTTATGGAAAAGCGGAAGCGCTATTTCGTAACTTTCTACATCTTCTCTTGTGACTTGGGTTACTTGTTCTGTCATCTTATAATATCCTATGGCTAAATTCGGCGTTTTTGGATTTTTGTAGTTATTAAACATGATAAGAGTTGTTGTTTTTGGTTTGTAATTTTCTCCTTCTTTTATCTGACTTCCTTGTACTCTATGTAAATAATAATGCCCTTTTAAATCACTTATTTCAGGGTTATTATTGTTCATTTCTACTATGACTTTTTTATTCTCATTTTCGAAAACTACATCCATTCGAAAGTCTTTTATTTTGTTTCCTGTATTTTCTTCGTTATCTGTTAGATGATACTTTCTTAAGTCAATTCCTGTTTTTTCTTCTATGATTTCATAAAACCAATATTGGTATTCTTTGTTTTTTATAAAATATTTAAATACTGTATCACTTACTAATGTTTTGTCGTTTATATGATTTTGCATCTTTTCTCTCCTTTGTTTTTTACACTTTAACAAAGTCTTTTTGGTTAGGCAAATGACAGATTTTTTTTAAAATCCTAGAAAACAAAAAAAATGGTTTTTGACTTTTCTCTTTTTTTAAACCATTTTTTCTTTTTTATTTAATTTTTTCTATATTTTTGTAATTTTTACGCTTTCAATAAATTTTTTAAATTCTTAATTACCTTTTTTTCGATTCTCGAAATATAAGACTGGCTAATACCTAGCATTTCTGCTACTTCTTTTTGGGTGTATTCTTCTGTATTGTTTAAGCCATACCTTAATACCATAATTTGTTTGTCACGTGGGTCTAATTTATTGATTTCGTTTGCTAACATCTTTTTGTCCATGGAATTTTCAAATTCTTTTATGACAATGTCTTCTTCTGTTCCTAAGATATCTTCTAGATGTAGTTCATTTCCTTCTGAATCATAATTTAGAGCATCTTCAAAAGAGATTTCTGTTTTTCTCCGTTTGTTTTTTCTTAAAAACATTAAAATTTCGTTGGCAATACAGCGCGAGGCATAAGTGGCAAGCTTTATGTTCTTGTCTATTTTATATGTATTAATTCCTTTTATTAAGCCAATCGAGCCAATGCTTACTAAATCTTCTATGTCATATCCAGCACTTTCGTACTTTTTAGCAAGAAAGACCACTAACCGTAAATTGTGTTCAATCAAAGAATCCCTAGCACTATCATCTCCCTCTTTTAAACGAATTAAAAGAGAAAGTTCTTCTTCTTTGCTAAGGGGCGGTGGCAATTTGTCGGTACTCCCCACAAAGAACATTTCCGCATATTTTTTTCTTAACCACAAAAGTATTTTTTTAATTACATTCATATGAGTTCCTCCATTAATTTATTATTTAATACACATTCTACACCTTCTAAAGAAAATTTTTTGTCGCTTATTCCGAGGAGATAATTTTTGTAGATTTTTCCCTTTATTTCTACACTTTCTGTCTTTATACATTTTAACAGATTATGATTATTGAGACTATTAAAAGGAACGTAATAAAATTTTAGATTTTCTTCTTTTAGAACTCCCTTTTGAAGCAAAATAATAGGTTTGTTTGTAATAGGGTCAAATAGTTTATTTCCGGTGTCTAAAAATCCATTTAAAGTGTATTTTTCTTTGTTTTTTAAAGTGATGATGACTTTGTAAATTAAATTATAATTGCTTTTCATTTTTTTAGCTTGTCTACTATAAATATATAAAATTACAGGAGAAAATATGATTAAAAAAATGGCATTTATATTGAGCCCCTTATTTATAAAAACAAGACCGATATGGGTATAGCTAAATTCTAGATTTAAGTAATACAAAAAACCTCCTAGTATCACACTAATCATATAAAAATAACCAAAGTTGTTTAAAAAATATTTTAGATTTTGATATCCAAAAGAAACGAAAATCATAATAAGAGCTATTCCTATTTTAAAGAGAAATAAGAAGAATGTATTGATGCTATAAAACAAGAAGAAAACGGATAAACTCCCCGTTAAAGCTCCTAGAACCATTCTTTTTAGAGATGTATTTCGTTTTAATACCACCGATGTTGTTACCAAAAGGAGAAAGTCTAAATATAAGTTTAAAAGAAAAACCAAATCCACATAGACTTTCATAGTATCACCAAAAAAAGTATATAAAAAAACAACATAAGATTATGTCGTTTTATCGTTTTTTAAAATCCATTATGATTTCTTAAGAATGGTGGAATATCGTATTCCGAATCGTAGTCTTCTTCTCTACTTCTTCTTTTTTGTTCACGTTGTCCATATTGTGGTGTGTCATCATCATGACTACTTGGTGTTTGTTTGCCATCAAATCCGGTGGCAATAACGGTTACGATTACTTCTTCGTTCAAATTAGAGTTTGGGATAGCTCCAAAAATGATATTGATATCGTTGTTCGCTGCAGAACGAACGGTTTCTACTGCATCTTCTATTTCAAATAAGGTTAAAGAGTCTCCACCCGTAATATTGATAATGGCATCGGTAGCTCCTTCTATTGTTGTTTCTAAAAGAGCACTGGATACAGCTTGCTCTGCTGCTTCTACTGCACGATTTTCTCCAACACCCATACCGATTCCAATTAAAGCTGTACCAGATTTTTCCATTACGGTTTTGACATCTGCGAAGTCTAGATTAATGATTCCTGTAACAGCAATTAAATCCGAAATGGATTGTACTCCTCTATGTAAAACGTTATCTACTTCTTTAAAGGCATCTTGGAAACTTGTCGTTTTATCGATGATATCGCGTAAACGGTCATTTGGAATAATAATTAATGTGTCTACGTGTTTTTTTAGTTCTTCTAATCCTACTAGAGCATGTTCCATTCTTCTTTTTCCTTCAAAACGGAAAGGTTTTGTAACAATGCCAACGGTTAAGGCTCCTAAATCTTGAGCAATTTCTGCGATAACAGGAGCTGCACCTGTACCAGTTCCACCACCTAAACCGCAAGCAATGAAAACCATGTCTGCTCCACGAATGGCGTTTTCAATTTCCGATTTGCTTTCTAAAGCGGCTTCTCTTCCAACTTCTGGATTAGAACCTGCTCCACGACCACCCGTAATGTTTTCACCAATTTGAATTTTATGTGGTGCACGAGAAGCATCTAATACTTGCTTGTCTGTGTTTACAACATAGAATTCAACACCTTGGACACCTTCTTCAATCATTCGATTTACTGCGTTACATCCGCCACCACCTGCACCAAATACTTTAATTTTAGCAATTGGGTTTATTTTTAATCCGTTACTTATTCCGTCCATAACACACTCTCCTTAATTATCGAAAAAATATCCAAATAATTTTCCTAAGATGGAATTATCAGATATATTAATTTTTTTATGTTTTCCACTTAATTCTTCTTGTTCTTCTAAACTAAAAATAGAAAATTCTTTTCCGCGTAATTGCATTTTACTATTGTAAAACTTAATTAGTCCTAGACAAGCTGAATACTTATTATTTCGAACTCCAATCTCTTGCATCTTAGCGATTTTGGCACTTCTTCCAAAAACACTTTCCAAGGTTAATTCAAAATCAGGCATTTCGCTTACGCCACCCGTTACTATTATATAATGAATTTCCTTTTTTGTTAAGTGATTAATTTGATTTTTTGCAACATTTAGAATTTCTTCTAAACGACTCATCACTATTTCGCTTAATTCGTATTGATTAATGGAAATACTTTCTCCTAATTTATTTGTAACTAAAGCTGTTGCAGTTGCTTGCGCCATTCTTTTATGGGCGAGTCCTAAATTTTCTTTTAGGTATCTTGCATCATTCTTGGTTACTTTATATATAAATGATATATCATTATCGATGTTTTGTCCACCCATTTCAATTACTGCCGTATTAGTTTCTACTCCTTTGTTAAAAATAGAAACAGTAGTTGTTGCTTCTCCAATGTTTATGACAGCTCCAACTAAACTGTCCATTTTTTCGTTTCTAAGTGCATAATAGTCCCCGCTAGAAGTTAGCCCTATATCCATTATTTCTACTCCTATTTTTTCAAAGCACTCTAAAATAGTGGACACATTCTTTTTCGGTATCATAGTTACTACGGTTTTGACGGATAATTTGTTTGCTAATTTATCTAAAGGATTTCCCACTATATCTTCTTCGTTTATTTTAAAACCCGTAGGAATAAGGCTTACAATTTCTAAACCACTTGGAATGCGATTATAAACAGAAGCTTGCATAGCCCGTACTATATCAATTCCTCTTACTCGTTTGTCTTCGTTTGTAATAGAGGTTGCGCCTTCACTCATCATAAATTCTGCTTCAAAACTGGGTACAGAAACAATGACTTTTCTTATTTTTAACCCCAACATATCTTCGGCTTTTTTTATCGTTGCTTTTAAAACAGGAATTAAAACTTCTTTGTTTATGATTAACCCTTTTTTTATTCCTTTTGTTTCTGTTTCGGCAACCGCTAGGATATTTGTTTTTTTATTTATCATTTCCGCAACAATTAGTTTAATTGAATTTGTTCCAATATCCATACTGGCTATTATTTTTCTCATTGCAACGCTCCTATTTTTTACTAAATATAATTATATAAAAATTAAACTTAAAACTCAAGTTATTTAAAACATATTTTTCCAAAGAAAAAGAATCGTTTCCAACAATTCCTTTAAAATAATTTTAATATATCTTGACAGGTTATATATAGCATTAAAATCATAAGTAAGATAAATCCAACGGTATGAAAAGCATTTTCTATTTTAGAATTCATAGGGCTTCCTTTAATTTTTTCTATTATCATAAATAGAACACGACCACCATCAAAAGCAGGAAATGGTAATATATTAATAAATCCAACATTGATGCTTAAAAAAGCAATTATGTATAAGAATTGGGAAATACCAAGGCCTAGGGAACTTCCTACTACTTCGTACATACCAACTGGTCCAGATAAGGCACTTAGAGAAATTTTTCCTGTAAATAAACTCGTTACCGTTAAAAGCATGGAATCCACTATGCTTCCAAATTTTAAGAAAGCATATTTGATACTTGATAATATTCCTTTATGAGGAGTTGTATCAATACCAAATCCAAATTTGTTGGTTTCCGTTCCATCTTCATTTTTGACTTTTTCTGGGGTTACTTGGTATGTTTTTTCACTACCATCCGCTTTTTTCACGACAAATTCGTAAGATTCTTTATCGTTTTTCCTGTACAGTGCAATCTGTAGTTTATCCCAAGAAGAAGACTTAATGCCATTAATTTTTACAATTTCATCTCCTACTTCCATCCCTGCCTTTGAAATAGCAGAGTCTTCTAAAATGGTCCCCACAATTGGTTTTGTCGTAGTAGAACCCCAAATAAGGGCGATGAAAAATAATAAGACAATGGCAAGAATAAAGTTGTTTACCACTCCTGCTACTAATATAATTAATCTTTGTAACCAAGGTTTGTTACACATAAATTTTTCTTTAGGAATTTTTTTATCGTCTTCGTATACTTCTCCCGCCATAGATACAAATCCTCCGATTGGGAAAGCCCTGATATTGTAATTAATGCCATCACGGCCTTTATGCGTGAAAACAACTGGACCCATTCCTAATGAAAATTCATAAATATAGACCCCAAATTTTTTAGCCCAAATGAAATGTCCAAATTCATGAACTAAAATAATAATACTTAATATAATGATTAATAAAAGTATTGTGACTAACCACATAATTTTTCCTCCTCCTAAATTGCTCCAAATAAAATCATGTATGCTAAAACAACAAATAATAAGCTATCTAACCGGTCTAAAATTCCGCCATGTCCTGGAATTAAAGAACTAAAATCTTTTATTTTGTTTTCTCTTTTTATTTTACTAAAGAATAAATCTCCTAATTGTCCTACTATAGATAAAATAAGGGTAAACAAAACTACTTTCAGTAGAGGCAGTTCTCTTATCAAATACATATAGACAAAAACAGATAAAATAGTCCCTAAGAAAGTCCCTCCTATACATCCTTCCCAAGTCTTTCCCGGACTAATATCTGGAATACATTTATGCTTTCCTATTAAAATTCCAAAAGCCATGGCAAAACTATCGGTAAGTATAGGAATTAATCCTAAGTAAAGAAAATGGTTTAAATCGTAATTTCGAATTAAAATTAAACCATTAAAGGCAAATCCTAAAAAGAAAATGCTTCCACTTAAATAAAGTGCATCTTTTGTATCATACTTTTTCTTATAAAAAATACAAGGTAAGAATAAGCAAAGTAGTGTTAAGGCTATATTTTTATAAGAAAATCCAAATTCACATATACTTTGAAATACAAGGAATAATAAGCAAATAAAACTGATTAACCATATTCCCTTTGGAAATGATTTATGATGTTCTTTTAAATCTATTATTTCTTTTAAGGCTAAAATACTAATAAACCCCATGGCTATTTCAAAATAAATTCCTCCTATAATGACCAAAGGAATAATAAGAATCGCCATACCAATTGCACTCATGATTCTTTTTTTCATACATCATCTACTCTCTTTTTAAGTATACCTATCTCCTTATAGAATGTCAATTTTATCCTTAGTTTTTTATGGCAATCGCATAAAAATGAGGTGTAAAGTTGTGATAATATTATAGATTAAAAAGAGTGTTATACTAGAAGCAACTTAAAGGTAAAGATATAAATTTAATCTCCCAAAACTTGA
>CARMXJ010000022.1 GCA_949025205.1 uncultured Bacilli bacterium
ATGATTTGTAAGACTAATTTAACTTAATCTTACAAACATATTATACGAGGAGAAGCACAATTGATACGTGCTTCAATGTCAAATGAAGGGATACTTTTCATCATTAAAAGCATTATAGAAGAAAGTTTTTTAAAGACTCTTCCATCTTCCAATTCATAAACAGTACTATATTCACCCCTAGATATTACTTTTTTTATTTTTAAATCTTTTATATCTTCTTTTCGCATAGTGATTTTCCTCTCTTTCTATTCGTAATAATCAAAAAAACTTAAAGTCTTTTTTAAACTTAATACATCTTCGGTTATAAATTGCTCAAAGTCATAAGCCTCTTCTCCTAAAGGCTTTAAATGATTTGGATGCTTACAATATTTTAAAAAAGATGAAACTTCTTCAGGTAAATGATAAGAAGTAAGAGTTTTATAAAATTCTTTATAGCCATATTTTTGAATATATCCCATAAAACGTATTCCTAAAATAAAAGATAAACATTCCAAATACATTTTTATAATATCGGTATATTTAGAACTTCCAAGCCATTTCAATTTGCTAATATAATAAGCACTAAATTCACACGCCCAATGTTCTTTATCTCTTGCATTATCTAAGTCTCCAATATAAGCATTTTCATTTGCAATAAATAAATTTTTAGCATGAATATCTCCAAGTACTAAATATTGGTGTAAAAACTTTAAAGCCTCAAAAAATTGTTTTGTATATTTTAATTTTTCAGAATAGGGTATATTTGCTTTATTGAAAGAATACAAATTGTGAGCATTTTCTAAATAATCCATTCGATAACAACTTTTGTATTCCATGTCTTTCTTTTTAACAGAAGAACTATAAACAATAGTTCCAATTTCTTTTGGCTTTATGATATGGGAATGACTAGGCATATCAATTAAAAAAGATATCATTTTATTTATATCATCAGGGATTGCTTTAATTAGTGTATCTTGATTTTCTATAAAAATTTCTCCATTATTATGAAAATTTAATTCATCCAAAATAGGCATTTTTTTTAAATCTTCATAAGCGATTGAAAAATCTACATTCATATGTAAAACCCCTTCTTTTGACTGTATATAATAGTGTATTTTTCTTCGTTTGTCAAATTTCCATTTCCAAAATTCGCCGAAATTTTTAAAATAACTGTGTTTAAATGAAAAAAGAGGGGATGATTGTATGCGTGTAAAATGTTTTGATGAATCACATGAAAAAGACTTAGAAGCCGCAATAAATGCTTTTCTATCCGAAACAAATAGTGATATAATAGATATCAAGTACAATGTGGCTATTGCTGTTTGTGGAGAAGAGCAAATCTATTGTTTTTCTGCAATGGTAGTGTATAGCAAAAAAGAATGAGTGGTTAGATTGAAAAAAAGTTCATTTGTAGAAGGAACAATTATTGCAACCCTTGCGATTGTCATAACAAAAATAATGGGAATACTTTACGTAATTCCCTTTTATGCAATGGTGGGAAGTGAGGGAAGTGCTTTATACGCTTATGGATATAACATTTATGCCATTTTTTTAGATATTGGAACAGCAGGTCTTCCTCTGGCTTTAAGTAAAATTATTAAAGAATACAATACACTTGGATTCATGGATGCTAAAAAAAGAGCTTTTACCATTGGAATAAAGATGATTAGTTTTTTATCCATTTTCATTTTTTGTATTTTATTTCTTTTTGCAAGACCCATTGCATCTCTTTTACTAGGAAGTTTAACTGGTGGAACTACAATCGAAGAAGCAACATTTGTGATTCGGGCGACTTCTTTTGCTCTTTTAGTTATTCCTTTTTTAAGTGTCACAAGAGGATATTTGCAAGGACATAATATTATAGGAATCGCAAGCATTAGCCAAGTGTTAGAACAAGTATTTCGAATTCTAACCATTTTACTTGGATGTTACCTTGCTTTAAACATTTTTCATATTCCGATGAAATATGCAATTGCGATTGCTGTATTTGGAGCGAGCGTAGGAGGAATAGTTGCTATTGTTTATTTGCTTATTAAAATGTCCAAAAACAAAAAAGAATTAAGTCTTACCAAAACAGATAAACGAGATACAATTACAAACCAAGAAATAGGAAAAAAGATTATCTTTTATGCCATTCCTTTTATCATTATTACCATTGCCTTTTCGATTAATAATTTTTTAGATATGACAATGATGTTACGAACGCTGGGACATTTAGGTTTAGATACTGCAGAAGTTGAATTTGCAACAACGGCGATTACGACTTGGTCTACAAAAATTAGCATGATAGTAAACGCCGTAGCAACAGGGATGGTAACAAGTCTTATTCCTACAATTGTTGGAGCTTATACCTTAAAAAACTGGGAAGATGTCAATCAAAAATTCAATAAAGCCTTACAGCTAATCATCATTATCTGTCTTCCAATGTGTATAGGTCTTTCTCTCCTTTCCAAAAGCGTATGGAGTATATTTTATGGATATAATGCAGTAGGGGCTTCAATCTTTGCTAATCAAATTCTAGTTTCCTTATTTTACAATTTATTTTTAGTCACCAATTCAACGCTTCATGGATTAAACAAATCCAAAGTTGTATATCGTAGTGTTATTATTGGACTTTTAACGAATGTAGCCTTAAACATCCCTTTTATGTATTTGTTCTCTAAACTGGGAATTGCGCCTTATTTAGGTGCCATACTAGCAACTGTAACAGGGTATATCCTAGCATTTACGTTATCCTTAAAAAATCTAAAGAAAGACCATGGTCTACATTACAAAGAAACTCTAAAATTAGTAGAAAAATTAATATTCCCAACTCTTGTTATGGCAGTAGTAGTTATTCTTCTTAAAATGATAATTCCTCTAAACTTAAATAGCAAAATTTCTTGTTGTATTTATGTTGGAATTATCAGTATAATAGGTGGATGTGTGTATTTAGTTATCACTTATAAAATGGGATTAATAAAAAAAGTATTTGGTTCTTCTATGGTAGAAAAAATCACAAAAAAACTTACCCCAAATGGTAAGTAAAGATTAAAGCATATACATATTGGTTGTATTGTCGTAATTTTCGGTAGTAACTAAACCTTTCGATTCTAGTTTACTAATACGCGCATCCATACGATTTATTTGACGTTCCATTTTGGCCATACGAGATTCAAAATCGCTCATATAATCGTTTCCCATACCAGTATTTCCTTGGTAATTGGGAGTAGGAGCAGGTCCAGCATAAAAACTTTGGCTTGCTTGTGAACCTCCATAAGTAGCTGGCATTCCTGTGTAGTTTCCTCCCATCATGTTACTTGGAACATTTGGCATTCCCATATAACTGGATTGTGAAAAATTTGCCTCATTAAAAAATGTATTACGGTCTTTTTTCATTCAAAACACATCCCTTTGTACCATTATATGTAAAAGTTTAGAAAGTAGTGATAAATATGCGACTTCGAAATGTAAAAAATGCAAGTGAAATAATTTCTTCTTGTGCATATGTAATTAAAAACCCAGAAAATTTTAAAGGAAATTATCAAAATATATTTGAAAATAAAGGAGAAATTCATATCGAAATTGGTATGGGGAAAGGAAAATTCCTATACGAAATGGCAAAAAATAACCCCAACATAAACTTTATTGGTATCGAAAAATATGCAAGCATACTTATAAGAGCCATAGAAAAAATGAAAGAAGAACCGCTTCCTAATTTACGTTTTATGTGTGTGGATGCTAAAAACTTAGAGAATATTTTTGACCATGAAATCTCTTGTATTTACCTAAACTTTTCAGACCCATGGCCCAAAAATAGACATGCGAATAGAAGACTTACAAGTCCTATCTTTTTAGATATTTACGAAAACTTATTTGTAGAGAAAAAAAGAATTATTCAAAAAACAGATAACGTAATTTTATTTGCGAGCAGTTTGAAAAATTTCAACAATGCTGGATATACTTTTTTAGATGTTTCCCTAGATTTAGCAAGTACAGATATACCGAATGTAGAAACCGAGTATGAAGCAAAGTTTAAAAGCAAAGGCATGAAAATTAATTATGTGAACGTAGAAAAAAAATAATTTGTGTCCTATTTGATACGCTTTATTTCTTTTTTATTGCAGGTATTTAATAAAAATATTATAATGTAGAAGAATAGAGAAAGCATTATTTAGAGAAGTACAGGATAAACAAAATGTTTTTTTAGACAAGAAATCTTTGATTTTAAGCGCTATATTTCTTTAATATGTTCTTTTTATTTAAAATACTAAGCTTATACGAGGGGGAATTTTTATGAAAAATGAAAAAAAGATAAAAACAGGTTATACTTCAATTGATTTACCATATTTGGAGTATATGCCAAAAATGCCAAGCAATTTTTCTTTTGAAAATTGTAGAAAAACCGCATTTCAATTCGTATGGGATTCAACAATTAAACATAGTTGTAAATGGAGAAAACTCCCAGCATTTAATTTTTATGGAAGAAAAATCACAAACGAGGAATTTTATTATAATACTAATGTAGCTGGAAATGCTTTTTTAAACCGAGGTGCATCTAGAGATGATGTAATCTCGATGTTTCAATTGAATATTCCAGAAACTTATTATTCTATGTATGGATTAAATGATTTTGGTTATGCAACAGAATGGTTTAATCCTTTAACCATGACAGAAGGTTTGTTAAAAGACCATATTAAAAAGAATAACGTAAAAACAATAGTTGCGATAGATGTGATGTATCCTCTATTAAAAAAGGCAATACAAAATACAAATGTTGAACAGGTAATTATAACATCAGTACAAGATTCTTTTCCTTTGAATATGAATATTTTGTATTTTATGCAAGTGTTTGGATTAAATTCGCTTTTAAAAAATCCTATTTATCAAAATGCAATAAAAAAAATAGAAGGTATTATTCCTGAAGAAAGAGCAACAAATAATTTAACTATAGCAGAACAAAAAAATACGCTAAAAAAATATCAACAATTTTTATTTAAATTAAATGCTTATGCTAAAAAAGAAAAAATCCAGTCAAAAGCAAGTTTTTACCAAGGGGAACATAAAGATGAAAGATTTATCTTATGGAATGATTTTATAAAAGAATATGGTGAGTTAAATTGGTCTAGAAGAAAAAAATATGAAGAAGATAAAACCAAATTTATTGTTCATACTGGAGGAACTACTGGCCCTGCAAAAGATATAGCACATACGGATTTTGCAATTAATGCAGCAGTTTACCAAACTGTAAAAATGCCTTTAGGGTTAGAATTTGAAGATACATTTTGTCAAATTGTTCCTCCATTTGTTGCTTATCCGCTAGAAAGTATGCATATGGCAAGATATATGCAAATGGAAACGCATTTAATCACTACATATGACCGTGAAGAATTTCCAAAAATTTTATTAAAAAAGAAAATAAATCATTATAATATTGTTCCTTCATTTGCTATTGCTTTAACAGAAAACGAAAAAGTAAAAAATGCCGATTTGTCTTTTGTAAAATCTGTACAATATGGTGGAGAGGGAATTTCTGTTATTGAGGATGAAAAAGTAGATAAACTCGTACATGGAAAAGGAAGACATGGTTTTGGACAAAATGAAGTATTTGGAGTATTTACAGGAAATTACGAAGTAGAAAATGTTAAAAAAGCATACGGTTGTTGTGGATTCCCACTTTTTGGAAATAGATACATTATAGTAGATAGTGAAACAAATGAAGAATTAAAATACGGAAAAGACGCAAATGGCAATTATCGTATTGGAGAGTTATATATTTATGGACCAGCTACAATGAAAGGCTATATTCGGGAATCAGAAAAAGAAAATGAGAAAAAAATTATTTATAGAGATGGCCTTAAATATGTAAAAACTGGCGACCAAGCCTATATTGATGAATATGGAAGATTATACTATTATACGAGGGAAGAAAGAATTATTAGAACGCAACAAGGTAAGATTTTTACAAATGTTATTGAAAATATTTTGCAACAAATTCCAGAAGTTGCAGAATGTTGTGTTGTAAAAAGTCCTCACCCAACAAATGTTGCTGAAGCTTCTTGTCATATTGTTTTAAAACCAGAATGTTGGATAAACAAAGAGTTTGTAATAGATAAAATTATAAAAAAGGTTGAAGAAGAAACAAAAAAAATGTATTCTTATTATGTGCCAGGAACTTATGAATTTACCCAAGAACACTTTTTAAGAACCCCGTTTGGAAAAATAGATTTTCGTTTATTAGAAAAAGAAAATATAGAAGCTTATGAACAAAATGGGGGGTTAGCTTTACAAAAAATCAGAATAAAATAGAGAAGAGGAATAGTGTGAATACAGCCATTAATTTAAGTATAGCAAGTTTTGCTTTTTTGGTAATTATTGCAATTGTATATTTTTTAAAGCCTAAAATGAAGAGTACAGAAATTAGACTTTTTTCTAAATTGTTAGTTTTTCAATTACTTAGCCTGTTTTTAGAAATTATAAGTGCATTGCCCCTTATAAATGATGTCTTGTGGTTAAAATTATTTTTGAAAAAAATGTTTATGATAACTATGTTATTTGTGCTAAATTCTTTTTTAGAATATACAAATGTTTTAATAAAAGAAAAAGAAAATAAATTGTTATCTTTTGTACAAAAATGTATTTTAAGTATTGTAGCATTAATTGTTTTAGTGGCACCTTTACATTTAAATTATAATGAGGCTAATGTTGTAATAAATTCTTATGGAATGGGTCAAAATGTTTTTGCTTTTACTTGTCTTGCTTTTATTTCTATTATTTTTTTAAAATTGCTTTTACATATAAAACAAGTAATTAGTAAAAAAATAATTCCTTTAGTATTTTTAGTTATTTTCATAATAGCTAGTGGTTATATACAAATTGCTTTTCCTAATATAATTTTAATGAATTTTTCAGCTTCTGTAGTTACAGTTCTTATGTTTTTTACTATTGAAAATCCAGATTTAAAATTAATAAATGAATTACAGTATGCAAAAGATGCAGCAGAAAAAGCCAATCATGCTAAAAGTGACTTTTTATCCTCTATGTCTCATGAAATTAGAACGCCCTTAAATGCTATTGTGGGTTTATCAGAAGACATAGAAAGTTATAAAGAACAAGTTCCAAAAGAAGTACTAGAAGATATTGAAGATATTAAAAATGCTTCGCAAACGTTAGTAGAAATTGTTGGAAATATACTGGATATCAACAAAATCGAAAGTGGAAAGATGGAACTGGTAAGTGTCCCTTATAACTTGGTAGAAGAAGTGAAAAAACTAGTAAGTGTTACAACTACTCGAATTGGTTCCAAACCGATTACATTTAAATTAAATATAGCACAAGACATCCCTTACGAACTTATCGGAGATAAAGTACACGTAAAAGAAATTATAAATAATTTGCTTACCAATGCTATTAAATATACAGATAGTGGAAGTATTTCTTTAAATATTAATGCTATCAACAAAAAAGATATTTGTTTACTGTTTATTAGTGTAGAAGATACAGGAAGAGGAATAAAAGAAGAAAGCATTAAAAGGTTGTTTAATAAATTTGACCGTCTAGATGTAGAAAAAAATACAACGATTGAAGGAACAGGACTAGGACTTGCTATCACTAAAAATTTAGTGGAAATGATGGGTGGAAAATTAAATGTCCAAAGTACGTTTGGTAGTGGCTCTTTGTTTATGGTTCAAATTCCGCAAAAAATCAGTATAATAAGTGCGCCAGTAAAAGAAAGTATGCCAATTGAAAAAACGAATTTAGAAGATTATGGAAACAAGAGAATTCTTTTAGTCGATGACAACAAATTAAACATTAAAGTTGCAAGAAAAGCATTAGACCAATTTCATTTTGATATTGTGGAATGTACAAATGGAGTAGAAGCATTAGAAGCTGTCCTAAAAAATGGACCATTTGATTTAATTCTTTTAGATATTATGATGCCCGTAATGGGAGGAGAGGAAACCATTCAAAAATTAAAAGAAAATCCAGAGTTTAAAACGCCAGTTCTTGCCTTAACCGCCGATGCAGTAGAAGGGGCAGAAGAAAAATACATTAGTCTTGGATTTACCGATTACTTAGCAAAACCATTTAATAAAGTACAATTAAAAGAAAAATTAGACAAAGTATTTAAAAGAGGATAAAAAATGAATAACCAATTTAAAAAATTATTTGATATTACATACCAAGAAAAAACGTTTACTATTTTTATAGATGATAATTATCGTTATACCTTTTTAGAAAAAGATAAAGAAGGGAATTATATCTATCCTACATTAGAAGATTATAAAGTACTTCATAAAATATATAACGAACAAAACCCTTTTCTTCTGCATAACGTAAAAAAATACTCTTTTAAAGAAAAAGTAAGAGTAGGAGCTTTAGCTTTTGCGGTATCGCTTAGTTTATCAACTAGTGTTGTAAATGCAAAAGAAAATGGAGAAGTAACATGGGAAGTAACAGAAGAAGAGAATGGTGTTACTGTAACGCAAAAAGCACCTGCTGATAAAATAAGAATTGATTCTTTAGAGGATTTAGAAAAATTTTTTGGACTTTCTTCTGTAGCTTTAGAGGATATTGATAAAGCAATAGAACAAAATGACAAATTAGATGCAAATTTTAAAATGTTAGCACATAATTTAGCAGACGCAATTTACAAACAAGAACCTGATGCTGATTTAAGAATTTATTATTTAAATTTATTAGAACTAGAAACAGAAAGTATGCCTGAAGAAGATTACAAAGAAGAATTTAAAGATTACTCGGTTGGCACATACGAAGTTGAAAAAAATAAAATCAGTTATATAGAGGGGGAGAGTGAAGAAACTCTTTATCATGAACTTGCCCATACAGTTTATTCTTTTTATCGAGAAATAGATGGTAAAATTTACTGTCGGTATTCTAATTTTAGTTCTGCTTTAAATGAAGCGATGAACAATAAAACAGTTGATTTTGTAACTCCTTCTCATTCTTATCCAAATATCGGGCTTGTGTTAGATTATCTTCTTACTTTTGTAGATTACGATTTCAATCGCTACAATGAAGAAGGAGCTTCTTATATTATTCTAGATTTATTAAAATATGAAAATGTCGATGCCTTTTATATCAATAGTTGCTTAAATGCGATGATGAGAAGTTCTGTATTTTCAGATGAATACATTAAGGTGGAAGAAAGTCCGGATTTATTAGAAGAACTTTTTAATTTATGTAAGAATAAAGTAAATAAGGATATGGAAAGTGTTTATGCTCCTTTTCTAGATTTTTCCAATTTATTATCAGATAACGAAGAATTGTTTTACCAATATTTGCATAAATACAATACTTATTTAGAAGAAAATCAGATTGAAAATAGAATTAGTGAGCAAGAGATATTAGACAAAGTAGATATTTATAAAGATATAAGGGGATTTTGTTGGAATGGTGAAGAATTATATCCTTATGTTGCGAAAAATGGTTCCTCTGCGACCGTAATTATAGAGGGTGAGAGAAAAGAAGTAATAGATGAAAACAATTGCTATTTTCACGCGAAAAATGCATCTTTAGAATTAATACATTTCATTTTAAAAAATCAAAATATGCAATTAGACTCTGATTTTTGGAAATCATTTGCAATAAAAAACAATTATATTTCAGCAGTTTATTTATATGAAACAACCATACTACTAAATGGAAATATCGTTGCTAAATCTTATATAAGTGATTTAAAAATGCAAATTGGCTTAACTTCTGAAAACAGGATTGGTTTTAAAATAACAAACCAACAAGAAGAAATCGTTTATCAAAGCGAAGAGAACTTAAAAAATCTTTCAAACGCTGTATCTTTAGAATACTATTATCCAATTAATGAAAAAAATGTAGAACAATTAGAACTGATTAATATTTTAAACGAAGAATATTTAAAAGAAAAACCAGGATTATTTCAAAACTTATTTATAGAAGAAGATGAACTTCTTTTAGAGCCTTATTATTTTCTTTATTTAGAAATGGAAAAAGGTGGAATATATGGCATATTTTTAAATCAATGCTTTCTTGTTTCAACAGAAGAAAATACGTTTGTTTCTAGAACCGAATTGGGAGTAAATATAGAACTTCCGCCAGAGGAAAAAATCTATTTAAAAGATATTTTAAATTACCATGGACTTTTGCAAGAGAATCAAGAAGAGTATCATTTTACGGAACAAAAAATCAAAGAACTAGTACAAAGCTATCTAGAAGAAATGGAGTATAACAAAGGAAGATAAAAAAAGCATAAGATAATGCACTTGCATTAAAAAGAAATTATGATAAAATAACTATTCAAATGAGGGGGGGGGTAGTTATTTTTTATGGCAACAATAAAGTACACAGAAGAAGAGTACCGAGAAGCGGCATTAATTTGCAAAAAGAAGAACAAAGAATTAAAAACGATTACTATAAATACAGTAGTAAAAATTTCAAGTGGGAAAGAAATACCGATAGGAACTAGAATGCGTACCATGCGCCGAAATATAGAAAAGTTAACAGAAGAACAGAAAGAGTTTTGGAAAGATTATGGCATATACGAAGGATATCCAACAGAAGAAGAAAATCGTATGGCAGCTATGATTTGGAGAAAAGAAAATCCACAAGTAATGTATATTCCTTATGATACTGTTATAATACTTCCAAATGGCAGAAGAATTAGTTTAGGATTAAAGATAGTAAACTTACGGGCAAACTTACATAAATTGTCAGAAGAGCAAAAAGAATTTTGGAAAAATTATGGACTATATTATGGTGAAAAATACAGGAATTCATTAAGAAAAGAATTCGTTAGAATGGCAGCAAATATCAAAGGGGATAATCATCTAACAAAAAGAGAACGCAGTGCCATATTAAAAATGTTTTCTTCGTATAAAAATCCTTTAAAAGAATACCAGAAATTAGAAGTGGGTTTAGAGGAAGATAAAGAGATGCAGTTAGAAAAAATAAAACAATATCAATTCGATGAACTAGATATAGAAGATAGTTATTTTCTAGCTTGTGATTTTAAAAGATTGCTACTTCAAAGTCAAAAAGAAGAACTTTTACAAAAAAGATACGATTTATTAAGACAGTATATTATCGATTGGAATTATTATAGCAAAGAAGAACAGCAAAAAGAGTGTGATAACGAAAATATTTCTATAGAAGAATTAGAATTTATAGAAAAAACACGTATAGAACTTGATGCGATGATAAAAAATTTAAAGAGATAGGAGACTATCTTTTTTCAATTGTAAAAAACTATTCAAAAATTTTTATTTGTTTGTTATAATTGTATGTAGCATAAGGAGGCTTCTTATGAAAAAAGGGATAATGCTTTTATTCATCGTCTTTTTCTTAACGGGATGTATTAATATCAAAGACAGTACTTACGAAGGAATTATTTCTTTTGCTTTACAAAATGAAAAAGAAGCCTTTCAAAACAAAACATCGCAAGGATATAGTTATTACTTACCTAAAGGACTTAGTATTTTAGAGGACAATAATAACAATGTTATTTTAAAAAGTGATAAATATACAATGTATTTATATTTGGATTTAATAAGTTATTACAATAAAGTAAAAGAAGAATACAAAGAAAAAAGTACGGCCTTTTTCTCTAAAACAATAACAAATGGCGAGAAATTTGGTTATTTAGAAATAAATTTGAAAGAGAAAAACAAATATTTAATTGAAATTATGTATAATTATGCTAAAATAGAAGTGATAGTAGAAAATAGGGATATAAAAGAAATGTTAAGTTATGCTATGGCAATACTTAGTTCTATTTCCTATAATGATACTATAATTGCAAGCATGATAGGGGAAGATATATTAAATGCCAGTGAAATTGAGTTTAATATATTTGAAACGGCTAAAAATGAAAGCAATTTAATAGAGTATGATGAAAATACTACGACAAGTGATAAAAACAAAGAGAATATTCCAGACATGGATTTAATTAATTAAGAAGGTGAAAAAATGGGATTATTTGGAAAACTTAAAAATGCCTTATTTGAGGAAGAAGAAATTGAAGTAAGTGCATCTCCAAATAAAGTTGTAATTAACGACGACAGTGTGGAAAAGAAAAAAGAAGTAGTAACTTCGAAACAAGAAGAAAAAGAGGAAACAGAAAGAGATTTATTTAAAGCAGAAAATACATTTAAGTTTCCAGATTTTGATGAAGAGGAGTTTGTAAGTAGTTATAAACCATCAATAGAAAAAGAAATGGATGTAGAAGAAGCAAAAAAAGAACCAGAACCAATTATTGTCCATAAAACAGAATATAGCCAAAAGAAAGCATTTGAAAATGTGAGCCCCACTGGTTATGACTATGAAAGAAAAGCAAAACCAACTCGTAAAGAACCAGTCAAAAAAGAAAAGAGTGTAGCAACAAAAGAAAAGGAGACAACACCCTCTGGTTTTAGGCCTTCTCCAGTTATTTCTCCTGTTTATGGTGTTTTAGATAAAAATTATAAAAAAGAAGACATTGTAACGGTTGAAAAACCATCTAAAGTAAAACCTAAAATGGACGTGGATATGGTAAGAAGAAAAGCTTTTGGAACTTTAGAAGATGATATAGAAAATACATTTAATGATCAACCAGTAGAAAAGTTTTACAAAAGAGAAAAAAGTGTTGATGACTATTTAAAGGAATCCGCTGATGATGCAATTGATGTTACCTATGAAAAACGAAGCAATTCTTTACAAAGAAGCAATTCTACTCCGAAAAGAAGTGCCACTACTCGTGTAGAAAGAGAATTAGAAGAAGAGGATTTTGAAGTAAATCTAGAAGAAGAATTTAAGAAGGAAAAAGAAAGTTTACAACCTTTAGATGAATCCAGAAATGTAGAGAATGTAGAAAATAACGAAAATTATTTAGAAGAAAACACATTAGAAAGTGACTTGTTTGACTTAATTGACTCCATGTACGATAATAGAGAGGAAGAATAAAAATGAATTTTTGGCTAGAATTTTTACCAATAGTAATTTACATTTTATTAATAATTATTCTAATAATTGGCATAATATTAGGTGTAAAGGTAGTAAATTTATTAAATAAAGTAGACAAAGTTGTAGAAGATGTAAATGATAAAATTCAAACATTAAATGGATTTTTTCATATTATAGATTATACCACTGATAAAATTTCAATGGCTACTGATAAAGTAATTGGAAAAATAACCTCTTTATTTAACAAATTGTTATTTAAGAGAAAAAAGAAAAACATAGAGAGAGATGAGGAAAATGAGTAAAAAAGGAATGGGAAAATTTATAACTGGTGCTCTTGTTGGTGCTGGATTAGGTGTTTTATTTGCTCCAAAAAAGGGAAGTGAAACTAGAAAAGATTTAAAAAACAAAACGGGAGAGCTTATTAACAGTGTAAAAAATCTAGATAAGGAAGAAGTAAAAGCAAAATTAAATCAAAAAATAAAAGAACTAAAAAAAGATTTAGAAAACTTAAACAAAGAAACTGCAAAAGAATTAATTAAAGAAAAAGGAACAGCTTTAATGAAAAAAGCAGATGAACTAATCGATGTTGCCAAAGAAAAAAGTGCACCTGTTATTGAGCATGCTGCAAATGAAATTAAGGAAAAAACAATTGTTGTTTTAAAAAATGCAGTAGACAAATTAGAAAATAATGAAAAAAAAGAAACTACAAAGAAAACTACGCCTAAAACTACTAAGAAAAAAAATGCTTAGTAGTTTTTTTGTGATTTTAGGAGGGGAAAAATGACTACAGATTATGACCTTTTAAATATTCGAATTCAATTTTTAATGGAAAAAGATAATTTAATGAAAGTAAAAGAAACCCAATCGTTTTCTAAAACTAGAAAAGAAAGTAGAAGTAAAAATAATCGAGAAAAAGAGCAAAAAACAAATGCAGAGTCTTTTGAATACGTTTTAGCAAGGACATTAAAAAAGAAGGAAGAATGAATAAAAATGAGCAGCCAAGTATTTGACTATCTACACATTTAATGATAAACTAAACATATAAATCAAGTGATGATTAAAGACAAGTAGTTATTTATTTTCTTTTTAAAGAGAATTAGTGGTTGGTGAAAACTAATAAAGAATAAATAATGAATTACAATTTATGAACTTGATAAGGTGATGCTTTATAATCAATGAAAGTGCATGGTTTTTATCATGAATTAAGGTGGTACCGCGATTTTTTCGTCCTTATTGGAAGAGAAGTCGCGTTTTTGTTTTATATAGGAGTCGATAATATGGAGAAAAAAGCAACGGACTGTTTAAATTCACTTAAAAAAATCAGCTTTGATAAACTGGACGAAAGATATACAAAAAGTGTTCTATGTTATGAAAAAGATTTGCCATTATATTATCAAAAGGATAAAATTTATACTAAAGATAATAAAAATCTAAAGGATTTATTAAGAGTAATAAGAATTAAAGACGCCGATAATTTAAAATATGAAAATACGAATATTTTAATTCCTAGAGTCTATGCAGAAAGTCTAACTGAAATACCGCAACATATTAGTATACAATGTTTATTTTTTTGGAAATTAAAAAAAGAAGATTTGGAAAAACTTGGTAACCTCATACAAAGTGAAGCTTACAATAAAACAATCTACGATAAAATGTGGATAAGTTTAGAAAAGGACTTATTATCTTTAAAAGAAAATGATTCTATTTACGTAATGAGTCGTAGAGTAGGAGGTTGGGATGGATCAGTAGAAAGGCCTGTAATAGAATTATTATGTTCCGGCGGACATTTACCTACACTTTGGAATAATGAGAAGGAATGCTTTGAAACATTAGAACCAGAGGAATTATTAAAAAAAGAAATATTGGAAGAAATGGGTCTTTCTATAGATAAAAAACGTTTTATGAAAATTGGGGGATTTCATGCAATCACTACTAACGAATTAGTAATCTTGTGTGCATTGTTTATTGATAGAAAAGAACTAAATAAAATGGTAAGTTTTGCAAGAGGTAATATAAGCGAAAATGTTGATGGCATATATTTAGGAGAATTTGAGGACGTAATGAAACTTTATGAGTTGCATCCAGAATATTTTGCTGGAGGAAAAAAAGCAAAACCTACAAATTTTCCAGGAAATACAAATTTGATGGATAAAATTAAAATTTTATTGGAGGATTCAAAATGAAAACAGAATATGAAGTAAGAGTATTAAATGTAGATAAAGAAGAGATAAAAAAGAAATTAGAAAGCTTAAAAGCCGAATTCAAGTGGGAGCGTTTACAAAAAAGATATGTTTATGATTTTAATCCAAAAATAGAAGGAAAATGGATACGGCTAAGAACAGATGGAGTAAAGACAACTTTGACAATAAAAAATGTAAAAAGTAAAAGTATTGATGGTACAGAAGAATTGGAAATAGAAGTAAGTGACTTAGAAAAAACAAATTTAATCTTAAAAGAACTAGGCTATATTCCAAAAGCAGTACAAGAAAATAAAAGATGTCGTTATATTTTAGATGGAGTAGAAATCGATATAGATTCATGGCCACAAATTCCAGATTATATAGAAATAGAAGGTAAAAACGAAGAAGAAGTATATAAAACAGTCGAAACCCTTGGCTTTACAAAAGAGGATACTACTGGAAAAGATGTGGAATCTGTTTATAAAGATTATGGCATAGATTTAAATAAAATAGATATTTTAGAATTGGAGGAAAATAGAAAATGACAGTATTTGAAGATTTAAAATGGAGAGGTTTAGTACAAGATATTAGTGATGAAGCATTAATTGAAAAAATAAATAATGGGGGGCTTACTTTTTATATTGGTACAGACCCTACGGCAGATTCGATGCATATCGGACATTATTCTTCGTTTTTGATTTCTAAAAGACTAGCACGTGCAGGCCATCATCCTATTTTACTAATTGGAGGAGCTACAGGTTTAATTGGGGACCCAAAACCAACGAGTGAACGACCAATGATTTCAAAAGAAGAAGTTGCTAAAAATATTAAAGGGTTAAAGGCGCAAGCGGAAAGTATTTTTGGATTTGAAGTTGTTGATAATTACGAATGGACAAAAGAAATCAATGTTATTGATTTTTTAAGAGATTATGGAAAACATTTCAACGTTAATTACATGCTTGCAAAAGATAAAGTAAAATCTAGAATTGAAACAGGAATCACTTTTGCAGAGTTTTCTTATATGATACTGCAAGCTCTTGATTTTTTACATTTGTTTAAAACACGCAATTGTACTTTACAAGTAGCAGGAAGTGACCAATGGGGAAATATTACAGCAGGAATTGAACTGATTCGTAAAAAATGTGATAAAACGGCTTATGGAATGGTTATGCCTTTAGTAACGGATTCTAATGGTGTTAAGTTTGGGAAAACAGAAGGCAATGCTTTATGGCTTGATAAAAATAAAACATCAAGTTATGAAATGTATCAATATTTAATTAATTTGGAAGATTCTATGATTATTGAATACTTGAAGAAACTTACGTTCTTATCTAAAGAAGAAATTGAAAGTATTGAGAAGCGCCATAATGAAAATCCTGAAAAACGTGAAGCACATAAACGTTTGGCACAAGAAATCATCACTGATTTACATGGCAAAGAAGAATATGAGAATGCAAGAATGATGAGCGAATCACTATTTAGTGAAGATATAACCAAACTACCTGCTAGTGATATCATAAATAGTTTAAAAGACATTCCAAACTTTGATGTAAAAGAGGATACATCTTTAGTAGATTTATTAGTAGATGCATTCATTTGTACCAGCAAAAGAGAAGCAAGAGAAATGATTAGCAGTGGAGCCATTTCTATAAACAATAAAAAAGAAACAGATTTAGAAAAAAGAATTACAAAAGAAGACTTCATTGAAGGCAAGGTTATTTTAATCAAAAAAGGAAAGAAAAAATATTTCTTAGGCTTTTATAAATAGACAAATTCACTTTCTCTCATAATATAATCATGAGAGGAGGCAGACTTTATGTATCCAAACCCTTATAATTATAGACCAATGAACAACAGTGGAGACCGTCAATTTTTCTTTCCCTTTTTAACGGGAGCTTTGGTTGGGGGAGCTGCTGTGGGATTAACAAGACCTAGACCAATTTATAACGTAGCACCACAAAGACCATATTATCCACCAATGGGACCTGGTCCATATGGATATTCATCTTATAATTATTACTTTCCTTACGGAAGATAAAAAAATTTAATTTAGAAGCATTAAAACAAAAATTGTTTAGAAAAAAAGAAAAAGTACTAAACAATTTTTTTGTTTTTTTTAAAATGGTAAAAAATTTACGATTTGCAGAAAAATGTTTTCTTTGGTAAAGTGCCAAATGAAAAGAGGTGTTTCTATTTTAAAGTTTTACACAGCCAAAAATGATATTGTTTTTAAAACAATCATGTTAAGTCACCAAAATATTTTAAAGAAAATAATTGAAAGTATTTTAGAAGAAGAAATAGAAGACCTGACTGTTTTAAATAACGAATTAACCATAATTAACGTAAAATCCAAAAGAAGAATCGTGGATATATATATTCAAATCAAAAATCTTTATGTAAATGTCGAATTAAATGCAAATCCAAAAGAATACACCAATATTCGAAATAGTAGTTATTTATTCACTATTTATAGTGAAGGAATCAAAAAAGGAGAAACCTATTTTCGTTTGAAAGAAAAAGAATTTGTAGGAATAAATTTAACTTACCATAGCGGAAAAAATATAAAAGAGGAATATTACTTACAAACAAAAGAAGGGACAAAATTTATTCATAATTTTAAAATCATCGAAATCAATATGGAAAAGATAAGAGTAGAGTGGTATAATCTAACTAAGAAAGAAAAAGAAAGGTACAAATATTTATATATGTTAGATTTAGATAAAGAATCTTTAATGAAATTTACAAGAAAGGAAGATAGTGTGTTAAAAGAATACGAAGAAGCATTATTAAAAATTAATCAAAATAGTAATTATACTCCTTTTATAACGGATGAAGAAGATGAAATGCTGATGTACAAATCAGATATGCAAATAGCAAAGAGAGATGGAAAAATAGCTGCAAATATAGAAACAGCCAAAGCACTACTTGCCATGGGAGTAAATACAATCGAACAAATCGCCTCTGCTACATCACTTTCTGTAGAAGAAATAAACAAATTAAAAGAAGGATTAGAAAACTAATCTTTTTTTCTTGTCAGATTTAAAATAAAACCTATGAAAATAAAATAAACAATCATATTAGAGCCACCATAAGATAAAAAGGGAAGAGGAATTCCCATAATAGGAAATAGACCTAAATTCATTAAAATATTTTGAAACTGTTGATAAAAGAAAATATAAAGAAAACCATGAATGAATAATTTTGTTTCCGTATCTTTTGAAGTACGAAATTTTATAATAAAAAAGCAATTTAAAAGAAAATAACAAAGAAGAAGAATACATCCTCCTACAAATCCAAAAATAGAAATACTTAAAGTGAAGACAAAGTCGGTTGGAAATTCTGGAACATACAATAACTCCTTTTGTATGCCATGTCCAAACATACTTGTATTTCCAATTGTTGCAAGAGCATTATTTAACTGCATTCCACTTCCATCTTTAAAATGAATCAATCGGTCCATACGGTAGAAAAAACTAGTTCCAATAAGATGAATTAATGTATCTTGTTTATAAAAATAAAGGTAAAAAAATCCACCACCCAGAATAAAGACGAACAAAAAAGAAAGAACAAACCAACGCTTTTTAATTCCAGATAAAAGAAACACAGACAAAAGCATTAATAAATAAATGACAATAGCACCTGTATCTGGCTCTAAAAACACAAGAATAGAAGGAATAAATGTAATAAAAATACATTTTACAATATAGAAAAATTCTTTTATTTTGCCTAATTTAAAATCATTGGTCACCTTACATAAATAAAGAAGCAAGGCAATTTTCATAAATTCACTTGGCTGAAAATTAAAAAACTTTAAATTAAACCAAGCCCGTGCCCCATTCGTGGAATGACCAAAAAATAAAACCAAAAAGAGCAAAAAAATTCCTATAAGATAAAAAGAAAAACTATAACGAAAGAAAAATTTTACTTTTACCTTTTTTAAAAGCAATAAAAGAAGTAAACCAGAAATAAACCAGATAATTTGTTTTGTTAAGTGTTGGCTATAAATCGATTTTACAAATTTTGCTTGGTACATACAAAAAAAACTAGCAATCATAAGTATTCCTAGAGGAATAAAAAACAGCAAATTGTATTTACTTATCCATTTCTTCATACTTTTAGTATGCAACAATTTAAAAAGTTTATCATAAAATGTAACGAGGTGTCCTAAAATGAATAAAAATTTGCCAAATGTTTATGCAGTTCCCATTGAAAAAAAAATAAACAATAATAAAGAGACTTACATAAGTTCTCTAAATGACGAAGAGGTAGGAAACAATATTCCTATTGAAGAAATTGATAAAATATTTAATGCAAGAGAGCATGTTTATAAAACCAGAGTAAAAATAAAAACGAAAAATAAAGAAGAAGAAGTAGAATTAATTGGAAAAACAAATGATGCTCTATTAACTCTAGATGGTCAAAAAATAAAAATAGAAGAAATTTTAGAAATAAAAAAAGTGTAAAAATACACTAAATAATTTCATCAATATATTTTTTTAATTGTCTGGCATCTTTACCAAAGATAATTTTTAACTGGTTGTCAATTTCCACAATACCTTTCGCACCTAACTTTTGAATGCTATCCTTGTCGACTATCGTAACATCTTTTAATATAACCTTAAATCGTGACATATTGCATTCTGCATTCACGATGTTTTCTTTTCCACCTAGATAATTAATCAATTTGTTTGCTTCTACACTAAAATCTCTTTTCATTAATTTAATAACGACCAAAGAGATTAATATAAGAATTACTAAAATAATAAAATATTGTAAATATGTTTCCATGAATGATCACCTATAAGAATTATACAACAAAAAAATAATTTTTAAAACATTTTTGAAATTGTAGAACACTTCTTGTAAGTTCACATAAATTATTAATGAGAATATAGGAAAGGGGAAAATGTTATGTGTAATAATAACAACAATGATAAAAACACAAGCTGTATTGCAGAAATTCTAAATGTTATCTTAGTTCTTCAACAAAACGCTTGTCCTGATAATTGTTTAGATTCTTGCGATAGACCAATGCTTGGTGGTGGACCTAATTGTCTTATTTGTAATACTAGACCAATAATGCTTTACACTTGTTGTGGAAATGGAACACCTTGGAGTATGCCTACTACAAAAGATTCAACTGCCACTTGTGTAGATAATACTGCAAACTGTTCTAATGTATTTAGAGTAGAAAAAGTAGATGGAAATTGCTGTACTTGCCGTGTTCTTCAAGATAATCCAGATACGACTAGCTTAAACCCATACATCGCAACAAATTCATTTTTCACAATGAGTCTAGATTGCATTTGTGCAATTAGATGTTTAACAGACACATTTGTGGAATGTGTATAAAGGCCTTCGGGTCTTTTTCTTTTGTAATTATTTTAAAAGATAAAAACCGTTGTATAAAGAATATTTATAGATAAAAGCAATTGTTTGAGCGTCTAAATTTACTACTATATAAAAGATAAAAGAACATCAATTTTTGACCATAATGGAAATAGGTTCAGGCCACGTACTTCAGTACGTAAATTCTTA
>CARMXJ010000023.1 GCA_949025205.1 uncultured Bacilli bacterium
TGATACCATTTTTTTCTTATATTTTAAATAAAACCTTTCCGGACAGGTCTAATCACTCACCATTATGATATATTCAAAAGGTCTTCTATGAAGAGTGGTATCTCCAAAAATTTTTTGATAAACTTCGGGATTGATAAATGGGTGCGCATTCGTAATAAGAAAGGATAAACCATTCATTTTATGACTAAAATATTTTTGATTATCCAATTTCCACTTTTGGTTTATCTCTTTTTCTTCATAGAATTCTTGGATAGAAGTAGGATAATTTTCCATACAATATAAAATTAAGTCAATTAATAGAAATTGGGAGGTGGATGCTTGGTATTTAAAATGGCCTAAGTTTTCTATTAAAAATCTTTCAATTTCTAGTTTTAATTTTGCTTGTTGTATTTTATGCATTGCATTATTTTCTTGTTTTAAATGAGAAAAAAAGTATTTTTTCTGTTCTTCAGGAAGAGTAACAGAACTATAAGTATAATAGTTGGCTTTTATGTAATCTACTAAATTGATTAAAAATAAAAAATTTGTTGGTATTTCCCTTTCAGGTATCGAAAAACATTCTGTTTTAAATCTTTCATCAACAGTAAGAAAATATTTGGTTATAAAGTAGCGAATGGAACGTTCTATTTTAATTGGATTTGTAGCGTGTTTTTTGGCAATTATAGGATACAATTCTTTTGTTGGACTTATCAAATAATGATTTTCTTGTTGGTATAAATATTCCAAACTGTCTAAAATATATTTTGATTCTATCATTGCTTTTGGGAAATTTTCTAGTAAATGCTCAATATATCCACTTAAAGTTTGGTTCTCTTCTGCAAAAAAAGCTTCTGGGTATTTTTTTACGATTTCTTCTTTTTGGAGAGCAAAAGATAGATTATTTGCTACTATTTGATCTTTTAACCATTTTTGTATTTTTTCTTTTTCTTTAAATCCTAACATAAAACCCCTCTTTTTAAATTTTTGTTAGTATACCCTTTTCTTAAACTTTTTGTCAATAAAAAAGAAGATGTTACTCTTCTAATTTTTATTTTTTATCATGTGATTTGCTTCATCCATCATGGTATTTAATAGTTTGTCAGCATTCTTTTTCGTACTTTTATTCGTTAATAAATAAGTTGCTAATCCTGCTCCACAAGCCATACCGACAGTTGTAGCTACCATCATTTTTTTCATAATCAATCACTTCCTTGTTACTAGTATGGCGTAACTTTTATAAATTATGCAATAAAACCTCTTTTAGTGTTGTTTTACGATTACTACTGTAATCATTATTCATGGCCATTAAAAATGCATTTTTTTCTCCAACAATTACTAAACTTTTTTTAGCTCTGGATACTCCTGTATAAATCAGTTTGTTGTAAAGCATTTTGTAGTAATTTTTACTAATTGGTAATATCACATGAGGGAATTCACTCCCTTGGCTTTTGTGAATCGTTATGGCATAAGCATGTTTTATCATGTATAAATCTTCTTTTTGGTATTCAACATAATTTCCATCAAAGTCAATGGTAATGATTTCCTTTTTGCGCGGATTGTATCTAGTTTCAATTTTTTCGATATAACCGATATCGCCATTGTATACGTTACAATCTGGGTTATTTACAAGTTGTAAGACTTTATCTTTTTCTCTATACGTAACATCTCCAAAGTGTAATTCTTTCAAATTTTCTTTTTGAGGATTAAAAAGTTCTTGTAAAGCTAGGTTTAAATTGTCTATTCCGTTTTCTCCTTTATACATAGGAGCAAGTATTTGGATGTCATCTACCTTTAATCCTTTTTTAATACTTCGTTTGCATATTTCTTTTATAATTTTGGTAATTTCTTTGCTTTCGGTCATAAAAAAATTGTAATCATCTTTTTTATCAGTAAAATTTTCGCTTAGATTATGTTCCTTTATTTCTTTGGCTAAATAAGCTATATAAGAGTTTTCACTTTGGCGATAGATTTTATCTAGAGGATTATACGAAAACAAATTGGAAGCCACTAAATCGTTTAAAATAAGGCCTGCTCCGACACTCGGAAGTTGAAAGGTATCCCCTACAAGTACTAATTGAATGCTTGCATCTAGTCCTTTTAAAAGGGAATCAAATAAAAAAGTATCAATCATACTTACTTCATCCACAATGATTAGTTTATGATGATTTTTGTTGTATTCGTTAATTGCAAAATCGTTAGTGTCTTTGTTCCATTTTAGGTATCTATGAATGGTCATAGCTGGTAAGTGTGTTGATTCTGCTAGTTTTTTACTAGCTCTACCTGTAGGGGCTAGAAGGGCAATATTTGTTATAACATCTATTGGAGATAGTTTATGTATCTCAATATATAATTTGGTGATAGCATTAATTATAGTTGTTTTCCCTGTTCCAGGTCCTCCTGAAATAATGGACACTCGATTTTCTAAAGCACTTTTAATGGCTTTTTTTTGGTCGAGGTTATAAGAAACATTTAAGTTGTTTTCCAAACTTTTCATACTACTTTCAAAGTCTTCCATTTCTTTTTTGGGAAGTCCTATTATTTTTTCTAAATTTCTTGCTATATCGTGTTCCCGAAGATAATTTTCGATTAAATAATATTTTTCTTCTACACACTTTATTAAATTAAGACTTATAAGTTCCTCTAATAGTTCTATAAACTCTTCCTCTTCTAAAATAAGTTTAAAATAGGTTTTTAATGCCGCATATATTTCTTCTTTTTCGTAATAGATGTCTCCAGCGGTATCACTAATTCTTTTCATAGCTTCTAGAATACATTCTTTTTTTCGAATGCCATCTTCTTTGTTAAAATGAGTCGTATAAATGTAATCTAGTTTGTTAAAATCAATTATCTTTTTGAAATAATAAAGATTGGTATGTAAGAATTCTTTCGTTTTTTCTTTGTATTTTTTTATGATTTTGGTTGCTTCTCCAACAGAAAAACCATATTGTTTCAGTTCAATGATTAAATCATCACTAGAAGAGTGTGCAAGCAAAGAGGCATAAATATTATTGGCACGATTTTCTGTCATATCCGGAACTAAAAACAAGTTATTTTTGTTTTCTTTAATTAGGTCGATTGCTTTTTCTCCTAAAGTTTCTACAATTTTACGAGCTGTTTTTTCTCCACAGCCTTTAATCAAAGGACTTGCTAGAAATTCGATGACGGCATCGCTTCCTGTAGGGCGTTCTTTTTCATAATTCATAATTTTGTATTGAAAGCCAAAGCGTTCATGTTTTATGTATTCTCCTTGTAAAATATAGGTTTCTTCTTCATTAGGGTCTAGTATAGTCCCTGTTATAGTAATGGTTTTATTTATGTGTTCTTTCATATAGTCTGCACTTGCTTCTTTTACACGGAAAGTTCCGACAAAAAAGCCATTTTCGTTTTTAAAAATAGTCGCTCTAATTTTTCCTTTGATATAGTCCATATCATTCACCTACAAACAATTGTATCATATAAAAAAAGTAAAGACAAACTCTACTTTTTTATTTTGTGTAGCCTAGAACATATAATTCGTAAGAAAATAAATCATAAGTTTTATCCATTTCAACTAAATTGTTCGCTTCTTTAAAGTTATGTAAATCCTTCCACATTTCGTATAGACGATTGTAAGTGTTTAACATTCGATTATATTCGGATTTCGTAGCGTTCATTAAGCGATTGTAATAATCGTTTAGACTTGCAATGATATATTTGTTTAATTCTTCGTAATTTCGGTTTCCAATTTTGGTAATTCTTTTATATTCTTTTTCCCGAATAAAAGGTTGTAAAAAACTCGAATTCAACAGAACATCTTGGTTTACTTCCAAAGTACCAATTGATTGATCACCTTCGGCAATTTTATACTTTTTAAACGCTTCGTCCACAAACATAATCATCACCCTATTATGTATTATACTCTTTTTTCTATTTTTTGTAAATTTTTCTATCTTTTCTATCTTTGTTCTTTTACAAATTACGTAAAGTTCAATCGAACAAATAAAGGAATTGAAAATAAATTTTATAGTAAAATAGTTTGTATTTAATAATATTTGATTTATTTTTAAACATTTTCATACAATTAGCTGTAATTAATTATAATATTATTAACTACTTTTATCCTTTTCTCCTAATAGGAGTAGATGTCTAATCTAATTTTAGTTCTCTTACTTGGCTATCAAGGTTGCTTTGATTTTGTATATTTACTGCAACTTGTTCAACACTTAGTTGTTGTGAGTCATGTGATAATGCAAATTGATTTAATTCTTTTTTCGTGAGTTCATATTCCCTTATGGCTTTCTTATCAAAACATAATACACAAGAACTTATAATTTTCCCGTTTTGAAAAATAATGTACCAATTATCACCTGTGAATACAGTTGATTCCTCGGGTATTAATACCATTTTAAATTCTTCAGCATCAATATAAGATTTAATGCCATTAATTTTATTGATTTTTCTAAATATAGTAATATCAGGTTGGTCGGTTGCCATAATATGATTTCTAGTTCTTTCATATACCGCTTCAACGTTTTTAGGTTTTATATCTCGTGGTTTTAATGTATCTCTTCTTTTAGAAGATGCCATACAAATAAGAGAATAGTCACCATAATCGGTTGTAAACGATCCAATATTTTCTGATTCTTGTAGATTTTCTGTGTTATTCACAAAATCTTCCCAATCTTCACTATCATTATCCATTGGCTCATCACCAATTTTTTCGGTTACATCATCAGGTACATTTGAATCACAATCTTGCAATGAATAACTGCTTGTTACGAATACATAATCAATTTTATCAACTTCATAAGGATTTTGATGAGAAGTACTAACAATATCTTCACATGCTTTTTTAAAGGTTTCTATAATATCATTTTTCTCATTTTCATAATCTCCATTATAAATGTTGCCACCTTCATCATAAATTGTTCTTAATTGATTAAAAAATACACAATTACCATTTCTAAAACCACCAGCTCTTGCTATAAAATTGCCAAAACTATCAGTAATCTTAATAACTAAACCATTTTTATCCAATGCACAATAGTGCAGAAAGTCATTATCATTACCATCTATTCTAAAACAGGCATCAGTACTTATTCCTGCAAGTAAAACAGATTCATCTTGGGAATCATATACTGAATACTTATAATTCATTGTTTCGCCATTTACAAATGGAACTGTAGATTTATTTCTTTTAACCATTTGACAGACAAACTCTTTTGCCATTGAAACAATTTTTTCAGCATCTTCATTAGTGTAATCTTTAAACTTATATAATTTTTCGATAATTTCTTTTCCTAAAATGGCTATTGCCTCTGCATCAGCACATTCACTCATATCATTTAATATTAGTAATTCATCATATTTTGTAGTATCAAAAACAAATTCCTTTGACAAATCGGACATATTTTTCATGTTATTTATTAAATCCTTTATATCATCTATACGAACACCATTATTTCTTAATTTAGAATTACAATCCCTTCTCATAAATAATAACAACCAAATAATGCTATTATTTATTAATAGATTATATAAGTTGGCAAACGATTCGTTATCAATAAAGCTTGTTATTTCAAATCCATAATTATAATTCATGCAGGCTTTGTATAAATCATTTAAATCAAACCACTCAAGATATTTTTTGTCGAATTCAAAATACTCATCAGTAAATGGTAGCTCTTCAGCAAGTTCCGCTAAAATGTCATCATCTATTTCGCTATTAATTTCCATTGTTCTAACTTTTAAAATAATGTCTTTTTTAATTTTTTTAAATAACCTTGCTTTTTTTCTAAACTCATTATATGCACTGAAGTCATCAGCATCGAAAGTAGCACCAATATAAATATATTTTTTAGTTATTTCATCATATTTAATTATATCTTTATAATTGTTTACTTCAGCACCATCATATTGTATATAACCACTATTTAATCTATTTATTAATTTAAGAGCTTTTTCGTATCTTTCATAATTATCATAATTATATGGTACTTTAAAAATATCACCAATTTTAGAATACCTATCAAATACAAATCCATTTATCATACTCCAAATAATTTTATTGTCAGCATATTGGCTGTAAAATTGGGCAATATTATTGAGAAATTTACATATTTTTTCATCATTATTTTGATACAAGTTCCTAAATACTTCCTTCTTTTGGTTTTGTATAACTTTTTTATTAACTATTGGATGATCCATTCGTAATGTAAAATATTCTTTTATCCATTCGTAATATTCTTTTAACTCATTTTTTTTATAATTTTCTTTACATTTTGAAACATATAAAGCAGCTAATTTTGCAATTACATCTTGATAAGGTTGCACTTTTTTTAATTTTCTAGTTGTATTACTATGAAAAATGTTAAAATATTCTTGCATTGCATTATATATAACATCATATTTATCGGCTAGAGTTAATTTCATATTTCTTAAAAAAGATAGGTTTTTCAATGCATGATTAAAATCATCATAATTTCTCAATTGGGTACATATTTTCCCAAATATATTCTCATATTCATCTATATTATCGTTTCTATGATTTTGCCATTCTGCTTCAGCAACAGTTTGAAAAATGGATTCAAATGTGTGAATAGATGGCCAGCTTTTAATTGCATCACTAAAAATTTTATTGAACCTTAGCATGTATTCTTCATTATTATTACCATACACATTAAGTTGTTTAAGACAATAACCTAAAACATCGCTATCTAATATTTGATCTAGTGTTCTTTCTCTTAAATATCCAGTTCCATAAGAATATCCATTTAGTAACAAATATTTAAAAACTTCGGGATGATCTTTGGCAGATTCACCTGCATATTGTATATTTTTTTTATCTTTTTTTATTGATTCTAATACAATTTTTATATTTTCTTTTAAAAAGATATTACTTTTATTAGATAATTCATAATTATTATTAATTAACTCATCAATTAAATTGTCTTGTTCATCATCTTTCATTGAACTCCAATTTATAAAATCGGCAGATGCAACATCAAGTTTAATGGAGTTTAATGAAACATTATAATTACTTTTCAAAAAATCAGGACTATTTTTACTTAAAACCAAACCATTCTTTAATGCTTCAGCAATAATATATGATTGTAGATTAGGTGTAAAGTTTTTAATAAAATTAACACTATTTAGACTTCTTGCAATAGCAACTCTTATACATTCTTCATTTTCAATAATAAAGTTAGGTGTATCTTCAGTAAATATATTATTACTATTTATGAAAGAATCAATAATCAGTTGTTTTTGCTCCTTTGTTAATTGAAAATCGTTTGGAATTTTGCCTTTTACAATAGCTCTTATCATCACTAAAGTATCTCTACTGAATAATCCGTTATCTGCAATAATAATATTTTTGTTTTCCAATATAAAATCAAATAATTTCATCATTTCATTATTACCCATTTCCATTATTTCTCACCATTTTTATCTTTATTTTGTTTATCTTCTTTTCTCAAAACTAATCTCTTTATAGCATCTTGTGATTGAATATCTTGTTCTTCTGGAAGAGCTTGTTGTTCTGATATTACTTTTGGCTCCGTTGGCGTAAAATTATGATTATAGAACGATTCTATCCATAACAAAAATTCTTCATCAGACAACTCATCATAAAACGGAATATAAGAGCGAGTTGTATACTGAATTTCTTGATAGTCAAAGTATGGGGCTTGTTTAAGTGCTTTTAGCATAGATTTAGCACGATTTATAGTTTTTTGCAGTTCATTAAATATAATATATTCCTTTTCAGTATGTTCATTATAATAACCACTACTTAAATTAACAGAAGCAATATCCCAAGCACTACCAAGTACAGATATATCACTGCAAGTTCCAATATCAGTAACAAATCCAAAAGATTCTATATAATCAATAAATTCATCATTGCCACAATCATAAAATACACAATCATCGCTACCCCTACGATCAAACTCAATTATGTACTTAACATTGGGTTTAGCAAGTTTTTTAACAGTCTTTTCAGCACCAATGCAACCGATTTCTTCATCTTCTGTAAATAATACATGTGGTCTATATTTTTCAAGTAGTTGCATAATGACATAAACGCCACATCGATCATCTCCGCCGATTCCTCCACTAGGTGAAAAAATTTTATCTTCCTTTTTACTATAAAATAATCTTTTGGGTGGTTCTTCAAAGACAGTATCTATATGTGCTACCAATAAAACAGGCATACTACCTTCTGCATAAAGAAAGCCATCCTCAAAAATAGGATTCATTTTCTTTTTTAATAAATAGCTATACAATGTGGACTTTAATTCTTGTTGTGTTAATTTTAATACCGAAATTAATTTATTCATAACCAATTCCCCTTAAGTTTTTGGTATTATAACCCCCCCCCCGAACTTTGTCAAGAATGATTTATTAAATGCTATACAATACATACTTGTACATTAGAAAATAAGCAATTTAGCAATAACGTTATATAATTAGTCAAAAAAAAAGACCTTTTTTCTTTTTGGTCTATTTTTATCATACCCCTTAAACAATTATAGTTTTTTTCTTTTTCATTTCTTCTGCAATAAGTTCATTATTTTGATAAAAAAGAATTTGCACTTTGTATATTTCGTTTTTCTCTAATTTTTTTGGAAGTACTACACGTAAGTAATTTGGGGTAAACCCAACACTTTCATTCTCTGATGTTTCTTCTATTAGAACTTCTATTTCTTTTCCAATGTGTTCTTTATAATAATTTTCTTCTAATTCTTTACTTATTTGATTTAGTACTTGACTTCTTCTTTTCTTTTCTACATCTTCAACTTGCACTAGCATGCGGCTTGCAGCGGTTCCTTCTCTTTTTGAATATGGAAATACATGAATTTTAGAAAAATTTAGTTCTTGACACGTTTTTATTGTTTCCAAAAACAATTCTTCTGTTTCGTAAGGGTGTCCTACAATAACATCTGTAGTTATACTTACATCTGGTTTTATTTTTCTAATTTCTTCTATTTTCTTTTTAAAATAAGATAAATCGTATTTTCGGTTCATTCGTTTTAAGATTTCATTGCTTCCTGCTTGTAGTGGAATATGAAAGTGATTTACTATCTTTTCGTTTTCTTTTATTTCTTTTAGCATTTTATCATTTAATTCAGTGATTTCAATTGAAGATATACGAATTCGTTTTAACTTTTCTATTTTGCTGATTTCATGGATTAAATCTGCTAAATCATGGTTATCATCCGGATGATAAGATCCTGTATGAATTCCTGTTAACACTACTTCTTTATGTCCATTTTCTACTAATGTTTTTATCTCGTTTACGGCTTTATTAAAGTCTTTGCTACGAATGTTTTTTCTTACATAAGGGATAATACAGTAACTGCAGAAATTATTACATCCATCTTGAATTTTTACAAAAGCTCTGGTATGGCTATGAAACTTTTCTACTTCCATATCTTCAAATGGTAGTTCATCCTCCTCATAAAATTTTGTGTATTTTTCTTTGTTTTTAATGTAGTTTTTGATAAGCTCATGGATTTTACTTTTGTCTTTGTTCCCTATTAAAATATCAATGTTCATTTCTTTATAAATACTTTGGTTATTTTCACTACTGCAACCACAAACCACTACTATTTTTCCTAATCTCTTGGCACGACGAACCATTTTTTTAGATTTGTTATCGGCCATGTTGGTTACTGAGCAAGTATTGATAATAATAATATCTGCTGTTTCTGGAGTGTCTTCATAAAGAAATTGATTTTTTAATAAATTTTCTTTTATGGTTTCACTTTCATAAGCATTTACTTTGCAGCCTAATGTAATGATGTTGAATTTCATACAATCACCTTAATCTATATCGGTATTATCTAGTATACTCTTACGAAGATTTCTTTCTCTTTTTAATATTTCTTCTGTAATAGAAGTTTCACCTTCTACTAAACTTTTATCATAATCACTACTTATTTGTTTCATTCTTACGAGCTCTAATTCCATGTAGCAGATAGCATCTTCTATGTTTTTTAGTTCCGAAGTTATAGATATATTTTTTATCATTTCTTTTGCAGAATATAATTTATCCTCTAATTCTGCAAGCCTTATTTTTAAATCTACCGAATCCGTAACTTTCTTGCATTCTTCTTCTTTTTCTTCTTTTAAAGTAGTTATTTCTGCAAACAGTTCATCAGGAGATGCTGAAAAAGGTGGCAATAAAGAGCAGTCAAAAAGCAAACTATTTAAATAAATTGTATTATCTCTTAAAAATTGATAATTTCCAAGTGTGTAATATAACTTTATTTTATAGTGTGACCCATTGGATTTATATCTTACGTTGTTTGTTCCATAGGCAGGAATTCTTTCTAGATTTTCTAAATACCCTATCTTTCTATCATGATTTTCTATTGGCTTTGTAGAAATTATGTACTCTTCTTTTGTAAAATCTGCTGTTTCATCCAAATGAATAGAATCAAATCCTAGAGTTTTGATATGGTTTAATACGTTAAGTATTTGCTCCATATCTCCATCATTTTTAAGCAAGTACTCATATAAGGTATGCATCAACTCTTCGGCACTTCCCTTATCTACTCTATCGTAAAGAGTTTCAAATAAAAAAACATCAATTCTTGAATATTCATTAATTGTATCAATTATCCGCTTATGTTTTTCGTAAAATCTTTTTACATTTCTTCTTACAAAAGCGTTTTTTGCTAAAGATATCTTTTTTAAATCTTCCAAAAAATAAGAATTAAAACTCTTTTCATTCCTTAAATTTTTTGCATCTTTTATAAAATCTTCATAGCCATCTATAATGTGACATAATGCAATGGCATTTTTCACTTTAATATCTTCCATAATATTTCACCTACTTGGGATTATAATATCGCATTTTTTTTATTTGTTCAATTAAATCCAAAAGAAAATATGGCAATCGCATAAAAAATATCGTTAAAAACTATTGACATAGGACTAACGCGGTAAATAAGGGCTTTTTCATATAATTCTTTATTGATAAAAAGTCCTTCAAATACAGAATTATCTCATTTACTTGAAACTTGGCTAATCATACTTTATTCTCATTTTAAAGGGCATTTATAACTTTACGTAAAATTTTTATGCGATTGCCTTAAAAAGAAAAAAGGCTATATGCCTTTTAGTTTAATAATTCATTTAAAGATTTAAGAGCTTGTAAAAATGCTTCTTCTTTTTCATAATTAAATAGACTGCTTTTGGATGTTGCTTCTTGCCTCTCTTTATTTATAATAGTATCTAAATTCACTTTTTTTACGGTTACTTCATTATTTACTACTTTTTCTTCTGCATAATTTAATTCTCCGGCTTTGTTTTTGGCTAGTAATTCTTCATAGCTAATAATGGCTTTTTCTTCTTGCTCTGATTCGTAATCGGTAAATTCTGCTACTTTAGAATCAACATTTTCAATGTTTGTGATAATCTCTTTTATATCTACATCTTCTTTATTAAAGATAGTGCTTTCCCCGTCGGAATGCTCTTCTATCTCTTCTATTTCTTCATCACTGTTCTTAATGATATAAATTAAAGAAATAATTAGTATAATTAAGATTAAAACAGCAAAATATAAAAGAATATCTATGCCTGTTAAGCTTTTTGTAAAACCTATAATGTCTTTTAAAAGCTGCTTCATTTATATCACTTCCTAATTTTATTTTAACATAGCTTTATAATAAGTGTAAACAAAACAAAATGATTTACAAAATATCATGTAAATCATTCTTTTATTCTATATGGATCTGCGCTTGTTCCAGTTCCTTCTACGGCCGTTTTCTTGATTAAATTTATCACTGGCTTTAAACCACGAAAGTAACTTCCCAGGCTTTCCTTTTGTAGTTTTCCATTATTGTTTACTTCAAAATAGAAAACATTTGTGTTATCACTGGAACTTGGGGTTAGAGTCCACCATCCGGTTTCTTTTCCTGGTGTATAAAGAAAATAATCTGTATTCTTTTCATTTACTGAACCACCAGCTAATGCTACCTCTTCGGCGGTTAAAAGACCAATTCGGCTTGAATAGGATGAACTTGTGCATATAAATTCAATAGCATAGTCTCTTGCCAAATGATTTTTGCTAGTGTATTCTTTACTATCTTCTGTTTCGGTTTCTATTGTGTCTCCTACACAGTATTTATGAGAAATTAAGTACTTTTCATATTCTTTAAGTTTTAGTTGGTACCAATCTTCTAAACTTTTATTTAAATTGGCTCTTGTGAAATTTAATTTTTCTTCTACTGCTTTTTCTTCTTCTCCGTTATAAAAGTTTGCTGTAGTGTTGATATAGTCATTTAATACAAGTTTGATACTTCCATCTCCATTGATTTTTGTAATACGCCATGTAAGTCCAGCAAAACTCACGTAATTATTATCGACATTCCCTCGAAAATAATAAGATATTCCATGGTCATCCTTTGCTTCGATTAATCCCTCATTGGTAGTAGCTATTTGTTCTCCTACTTTTGTTTGCGGTGTTTTTTTAATTTCATTGTTATTTAAAATTGCATTTGCAAAATAGTCTTCTTGGCTTTCTTGTATGCCAATTGCCATTTCAGCATTTAAGCTTAATTTATTTTTTTCGTGTATAGTAAGTTTATAAGAGTGCGTTTCACTGGCTTTGATCTCAATAAAATTGGCAAGGTATTGATTGTCTTTTGAAAAATCATTTTTTGTGATATTTAACTTGTTATTTTTTTCTTTTAAGTCGTAAGTAATTTCTTCTTGGTTACTTTGAATATTTTCTAAAGATATATGATAAAATATGGTTTCTTCTGTATTATTTGTAACAGAAAAGGAATAGGTTTTTGTGTGATTAGTAACTTTAATGTTTTTGCCTTGCATGTAATTAATAGATAATCCACTATCTACAATTACTAGAGGGGTACTTGTTTCGAATTCTTTTTTGTATTTTAAAAAGGATACCAAAATACAAAAGCAAAGAATCAAACACAAACCATTTAAAAATAGACCTATTTTATATTTGCTTGCCATAGTTATCAACCTCTTATTATATATATAAGTATAGCAATGGCTTTATGCATTGTCAAATTGGGATTTTATGAGTATGTAAAATAAAAAGCACTATTTTTTTAAGTACTTTTTAAAATTTTTAAAAACAGTATCCTCATCTAATTCCGTTTCTGCTAGTTCTTCTAGTAGTTTCTTTTGTTTACGATTTAATTTTGTAGGTGTTATAACATTTAAAATCACATACATATCTCCTTTACGTAGAGAGTTTGGAATTTTAATGCCTTTTCCTTTTAATTTTAATTTATCGCCGGTATTCGCACCTGGCTTGATTTCTAGAATTACGTTATTTTCAAGAGTTGGAATTTCTTTTTTACAACCAAGAGCAGCTTCTGTAATAGTAAGAGGGACTTCTAGATAGATATCTTCTTCTTCTCTTACAAAGAAATCGTGTTTTTTGACAGCAAATTCGATATAGATATCGCCATTTGGTCCTCCATTAGCACCTGCTTCTCCTTTTCCACTAATGCGTAGTTGGTAGCCAGTATCAACGCCTTCCGGAATTGTAATCACAATTTCTTTGTTTTTGCGAATGTGTCCACTTCCACGACATTCACTACAAGTGGTTTCAAATATTTTTCCAGAGCCACCACATTCGTTACAAGTCGTTTGGGTTTGGAAGATGCCAAACATAGATTTTTGTTCTACAATTATGCTTCCGCGGCCATTACACTTGCTACATGTTTTTTCGCCAAAGCCACCAGCACCGTGGCATTTTTCGCATGTTTCATTTAAGTCTAACTCTAACGTTTTTTTGCATCCAAAGACTGCCTCTTCAAAACTTAAATTCATTTTGACTAAACGGTCGCGCCCTTTGCTAGGACTATTTCTTCTACTTCTACTTGACCCCCCAAAGTTAAAACCAAAAGAAGAGCCAAATAAATCTTCAAAAATGCTACTTAAATCGATGTCATCAGTACTGAAGCCTCCGAATCCACCTCCAGCTCCGCCTTCAAAAGCTGCATGACCAAATTGGTCGTACTTTTGACGTTTTTCTGGGTCAGAAAGAATAGCGTATGCTTCTCCGATTTCTTTAAACTTTTCCTCTGCATCTGCTTCTTTGTTAACATCGGGGTGGTATTGTTTTGCTAATTTTCGAAATGCTCTTTTTATCTCTTCATCCGTTGCTGACTTTGAAACACCAAGGACTTCGTAATAATCTTTTTTATTCATTTTGCATCACTTCTTTCAATTCCATAATTTTTTCATTAATCATCGCAAATGCTTCTTCAAAAACGTTTGCGTCTGTTAAATCAATATTAGCTTCTTTCAAAATATTTAATGGGTAGTTGCTTGTACCACTTGATAGAAAGTGTAAGTATTCGTTTTGAGCGTTTTCTTCCTTATTTAGGATACGTTTAGCAAATATTAAAGCACAAATTAAACCAATTGCGTATTTGTATACATAAAAAGCACTATAAAAGTGATGTATGCGCATCCATTCGTATTTTATTTCTTCATCTAATATAACTTCTTTATCAAAATATTTTTCAACTAACTTATAATATTCACTAGACATATACTCTTCTGTTAGTGAAATGCCTTCTTCATCACTTTTATGCATCAAATATTCAAATTCTGCAAACATAGTTTGACGATAAATTGTGGCTTGTACACGAGAGAGAAAGTCTACTAGTACTTTTAACTTTTCTTCTTTATTTTTGGCATTTTTATATAAATATTCGTTTAGTAATACTTCGTTTAAAGTACTCGCAATTTCCGCTAAAAATATAGGATTATCTTGATACTGAAATGGTTGATGTTCCTCTGTATAGAGTGTATTCATGGCATGGCCTAATTCATGAGTCATTGTCTCTAGTGATTCAAAGGTATTGATATGATTTAAGCAAACAAATCTATGCCACTGAAAAGCACCACTTCTTTTTCCTTCGTTTGGATAGTAATCCATGTATTGGCTCTTAAACATAAAATCCAGTTTATTTAGATAATCTTCTCCAAGAGGTTTTAAAGCTTCTTTTATGATTTTTTTGCATTTTTCTATGTCATATTCTTTATTATCAAATAGTTCCAAATCGACATAATTATCGTAAATGTGATATTCTTCTATTCCTAAAAGTTTTTTTCGTATCTTTTGAAATTCAAAAATAAGATTTTTATTTTTATTTACAGATGAAAGTAAATTTTCATAAACAGAATCTTCAATATTTTCACTATTGAGTGCCATTTTTAGACTACTTTCAAATTTTCTAACTTTAGCAAGTGCGTTATCTTCTATTACACTCGAACTGTATAAAGAAGCAATTGTATTTTTATGATTTTGATAAAAGTTAAAATATGTTTTAAATGCTTTTTCTCTTACTTGTACATCTTTATTTTTAAGTAAAGAAATATAGTTGCTTTGCGTAATTCTTATTTCTTCACCTTCCACCTCTATACTTCCTAAATCACCTTCTGCATCATTTAAGATTTCACAAGTATCTCCAGATTTTCCATAAGGGCGAGTTAGTTGATTGATTAATTTTTCTGCCTCTTCTCCTAAAACATGTTCTTTATCTTTAAAAATGGATTGAAATGTGAAATTGTATTCTTTTAATTTTGGTTCTTCTTCTTCAAATTTTTTTATTTGCTCTATGTTTCCTTTTAATATTTCTGGTACTACAAAAGCCGTTTCTAGCATAACTTGGTGATTGAATTCTTCCGTATTCAAAGCAAATCCACTTGATGCTGTATCATTTAAATCTTCCCATTTGTAAAGATGGCTCCAAACATAAATATCCAATATAATTTTATCTAGTTTTGTAGAAGTTTCGCAATAGATAAGTAAATTCTTAGCCGAATCTAAAAGATGTCCTTTTAACTTTACTATTTCTTTTAGAAGTTTTTTTGCTTCTTCTTTTTTCGTTTCAAAATCTTTTTCATCTTTTACTAAAAGGCCTATATTCCATTTATACTTTTCTTCTATTTCGCTTCTTTTCTTTAATTTTTCCATTTGTTCTCCTTAATTTTAGAAAAGCTCTAGTTTCCTAGAACTTTCTTTATTTTTCTTCGTAATTTGCTTCTTCTACATCATCTTCTTTTTTATTGTCAGATGTTTCATTATTACCTGCATCACTTGCAGATTGGTTTTCTTTTGCAGCTTCTTCGTATACTTTGCTAGCTAGTTTCATGGCTACTTCATTTAAACTTTCTGTTTTCTTTTTGATGTCTTCGTAGTCTTCTTTTTCTAAAGCTTCTTTTAATTCTTTGATTTTGTTTTCAGCATCTTCTTTATCTTTAGCATCTACTTTATCTCCTAAATCTGTGATTGCTTTTTCAGTTGCAAAAATCATAGAATCTGCATTGTTTTTGATTTCTGCATTATTTTTTCTTTTTTCATCGGCTTCTTTGTTTGCTTCTGCTTCTTTTACCATACGTTCGATGTCTTCATCAGAAAGTCCAGTTGAGGATTGAATCGTAATGCTTTGTTCTTTGTTTGTTCCTAAATCTTTTGCAGTTACGTTAACAATACCATTAGCATCAATATCAAATTTAACTTCGATTTGCGGAATTCCACGTGGTGCTGGTGGGATATTAGTAAGTTGGAAGTTACCAAGTGTTTTGTTATCCGCAGCCATTGGTCTTTCTCCTTGTAGTACGTGAATGTCTACAGCAGGTTGGTTATCTGCAGCGGTTGAGAATACTTGGCTCTTGCTGGTTGGAATTGTTGTATTTCTATCAATTAATTTGGTCATAACTCCTCCAAGAGTTTCAATACCAAGAGACAATGGGGTAACGTCAAGTAAAACTAAGTCTTCTACTTCTCCAGATAATACTCCTCCTTGAATTGCAGCACCCATAGCTACTACTTCATCAGGGTTTACTCCCTTGTTTGGCTCTTTTCCAAGTTCTTTAGCTACTAAGTCTTGGATGTATGGAATACGTGTAGAACCACCAACCAAAATTACTTGGTCTATTTTATCTTTAGAAAGTTTAGCATCGCTAAGGGCTTTACGAACTGGTTCTAAAGTAGAATCAAATAAATCACGACATAAGTCTTCAAACTTCGCTTTGGTTAAATTGATATCCAAATGAACTGGTCCATCTTCTTTTTGGGAAATAAATGGTAAATTGATTTGGGTAGAAGCCATTCCAGATAAATCCTTTTTGGCTTTTTCTGCAGCATCTTTAAGTCGTTGCATTGCCATTTTGTCTTTCGATAAATCTATTCCTTCTGTCTTTTTAAATTCGTCGACTAAGTAATCGATAATACGATTATCAAAGTCATCTCCACCCAAACGATTATTTCCGCTGGTTGCTTTTACTTCGAATATTCCATCTCCAAGTTCTAGAATGGAAACATCGAATGTTCCACCACCTAGGTCATATACTAAAATGGTTTGTAATTTGTCTTGTTTATCAAATCCATAAGCAAGTGCAGCAGCTGTTGGTTCGTTTACAATACGCTCTACTTCAAGACCTGCAATCTTACCAGCATCTTTCGTTGCTTGACGTTCTGCATCGTTAAAATAGGCAGGAACAGTAATAACTGCTTTTGTTACTTTTTCTCCTAAGAAACTTTCGGCATCCGCTTTTAACTTGCTAAGTATTTTGGCACTGATTTCTTGTGGAGTGTATTTTTTACCGTTAATTTCCACTTTTTCAGCAGTACCCATTTTTCTCTTAATAGAAGATACTGTATTTTTATTTGTTACAGCTTGGCGCTTTGCGTTTTCTCCTACTAATTCTTCTCCATTGTCTTTAAATGCTACGACACTTGGAGTTGTTCTATTTCCTTCTGTGTTTGCAATAACAACAGGGTTTCCTCCCTCTAAATATGCAACACATGAATTTGTTGTACCTAAATCGATACCTATAATTTTTGCCATAATAAATCACCTTTCCTTTTTTTATTCACTTACCTTAACCATGGCTGGTCTTAGTAATTTATCTTTATACATATATCCTTTTTGTAGGACTTCTAACACTTGATTTTTTTCTATACCTTCTACTTTTTCCGTTAGAACGGCTTCCATAAAGTTTGGGTCAAACTCTTTATTATTACAATCTATTTCTTTAATTTCTTTGCTATTTAAAATGTTTAAGAAACTTGTATAAATCATTTTGAAACCACTTAAGAATTTAGAAAGTTCATCTGTTAAGTCATTGTCATCTAGTTTTATTGCTCTTTCAAAGTTATCTATAATAGGGAGAATTTCTTTAGCAAACGCTTCTCCTTCATATTTTCGAATTCTTGCAATTTCTTCTGTATATCTTCGTTGCATATTTTGTGATTCTGCACTAATACGAAGAACTTTTTCTTTCAATAAGCCATTCTCTTCTTTTAGAGCTTCTATTTCTTTATTGTTTTTATTTTTTTTGGGCTTTTCTTTCTGTTTTAATTCTTCTTTATTTTCTATATTTGTTTCTTCTTTTCTTTCTTCTTGTAAATTTTCTTTTTCTTCCATAAGCATTCCTTTCTAATCTTCCTCATTTAACTCTTTTTGAAGATATTCTAAAAGGCCAACTACGCGGTCATATTCCATTCTTTTAGGGCCTACGATTGCAATTGTTCCTTCTTCTCCGTTTCGTTTGTATTTACTCTTGATGATGGTTACATTTGGGTCGAAATCATTTTCCTCCCCAATATACACTTTTACTTCTCCAGCAGAACCATCTTCTTCTTCGATGCGTTTTATGAAATCTTTGTCTTCAAATTTACTCGCTAGCTGCTTAATTTCAAATGCATCGTTGTATTCTGGTTCGTTAAAGATTTTGGTTTTCCCTCCAAAGTAAATGTTTTCACGTTTGTTTAAAAATTCGTTAAATGCATCCGCAAAGATATTATATACTGTCTCATACTGTTTTATTTGTCTACTTATGATCGGCTTGATTTCAAATTCTAATCTTTTGGAAACCTCGTTAATTGGAGTACCCACTAGCATTTTATTAATAATTTCACTTGTCTTTACAATTTCATTAATTTCTGCTTCGTTCTCTAAAGTAAATTGTTTGTTTTCCACAATTCCTTTATCCGTACAAACAAGTGCTACTATTTTATTGTCTGAAATGGGGATAATGTTTACTTGACTTAGTGTGTTTTCACTAGAACTTTTTCCTAAAATAATGCTTGTATAATGGGTAAGTTCACTAATGATTTCCACCGTTTTATTGATGGAATCGCTTAGTTCAAGTTCATTATTTTTAAAAATGGTTTGTAGCTTTAATACATCTTCTCCTGTAAGTTCTTTTGGCTTCATTAAGTGTTCTACATAGTATTTATATCCTGCTTCACTCGGAATTCTTCCAGAGGAGATATGATTTTTTTCAATAAAACCTAAGCTTTCTAATACCGCCATTTCATTTCGAATGGTAGCACTCGAGCAATTAAATTTTTTGCACAAGGATTTAGAACCTATCGGCTTTACGGTTTTAATATAGGACTCCACGATTGCTTTTAGCAGTTTGTTTTGTCTTTCATCCATTCAATCACCTCTTTAGCACTCTTTTTTCTTAAATGCTAATACCATTATAATAGTATGCTTAGCACTTGTCAATATATGACTGCTAATTTTATAAATTTTTTGTGAATAAAAAAGGATTTTAAAATTTAAAAAAATTTTAAAATCATAAGACTCTTTTTT
>CARMXJ010000024.1 GCA_949025205.1 uncultured Bacilli bacterium
TATTCGTTTGATGGAAGATAATCCTTATACTGTTGAAGAAATATTTTCTAAAAAGTAACAAAAAAACACAGAAAAAAAGCAGCTATTTTTCTTCTAAAACTGCTTTAATTCTTCTTACCCCCGCACTACTTGCTTCCTCTTTTATGATTTTGAAAGTGCCTAGTTCACTTGTATTTTTAACATGTGGGCCTCCACACAATTCTTTGGATACTTCTCCAATCGAATAAACCGTAACAATATCCGGATATTTTTCAATAAACATACACTCAGCACCTGATTTTATGGCATCTTCTTTTGGCATTTCAGAAACTTCCACAGAAATTCCTTCTAAGATCCATTGGTTTACCAAATCTTCTGCCTCTTGTTTTTCTTCTTCTGTTAATTTATGGTCACAACTAAAATCAAAACGCATACGTTCACTCGTAATATTACTTCCTTTTTGATGTACATCAGGCCCAACTACTATTTTTAAAGCCGCATTTAATAAGTGTGTTGCTGTATGGTATTTGGTTTCTATTTCTCCATTTCCAGCAAGTCCACCTTTAAATTTTCCAGCAGAAGCTGTTCTTGATAGTTCTTGATGTTCCTTAAATTTTTGCTTAAATCCTTCTTCATCCACTTTTAAATTACGTTCCGTTGCTAATTCCATTGTAAGTTCAATTGGAAAACCATAGGTATCAAATAAATGAAAAGCTGTGGTTCCATCAATGTTTTCACATTTTTCGGTGACACGATTAAATTCTTTTAATCCCTTTTCAAGCGTTCGATTAAATTTTATTTTTTCATTAGCAAGTACTTCTAAGGCAACTTTGCCATTAGTTTCTAACTCTTTATAATAATTCTTAAACTTATCAATAATAAGACCTGCTATTTGTTGTTCCCAATCAGAATGCATATCGATTCCTAATGCTTTTGCATGACGAATAGCTCTTCTAATTAATCTTCTTAATATATAGCCTTGATCTGTATTGCTAGGGCGAATTCCTGCTGGATCTGCACTAATGAATACAGCAGTTCTTAAGTGATCGGCGATAATACGCATCGATTTTTCATTACCTTCATATGGAAGATTTGCTATAGAAGAAATTAATGCAATCACATCTTTCCAAAGACTAGAAGCATAATTATCATTTACACCTTCTAATATAGCAGTAGTTCTCTCAACTCCCATACCAGTATCCACATTTTTATGAGGAAGTTCTTCTACAGTACCATCTTCATGTTTTACATATCCCATAAATACATCATTCCAAATTTCAACCCATCTATCATCTTCAGGATCAAAAACTAGAGGAATCGGATCATTACTTCGCCAGTAGAACATTTCTGTATCTCCTCCACAAGGTCCAGCATCACCAGCTATCCAGAAATTGTCTTCTAATTTAGCAATCCTTTCTTCTTTGATTCCAAGGCTTTTCCATACGTTATAGGCTTCTTCATCAAATGGAATAAATTTGTTTCCTGAAAAAACAGTTATAGCAAGTCTTTCTACTGGAATATGTAACACTTCTGTTAAAAACGCATAACTCCAAGTGATAGCTTCTTTTTTAAAGTAGTCTCCTAAGCTCCAATTTCCTAACATCTCAAAGAAAGTATGATGATAGGTATCTCCTACTTCATCGATATCATTAGTACGAATACATTTTTGATAATCACATAATCTTTTTCCATAAGGATGAGGTTGTCCCATTAAGTAAGGGATTATGGGCATCATTCCTGCTGTATTAAACAAAACCGATGGATCATTTTCCGGCACCACTGGAGCACTGGGGATTTGTTTATGCCCTTTGCTTACAAAAAAGTCAATATATAAATCTTTTAAATTCATCTTTTATTTCTCTCCTTCTACTACTCTTTTCGCTAATGCATTTAGCATATCAAATTCATTATTTACAATATAATCAAAATCCAAATAATCTGCAAGTTCTTTTTCTGTAATATGATTCTTTTCTTCTTCGCTTAAAGAATAGACACTATTCGAATTTTCTACTTTTATCGTTACAACATCTTGGTATTTGCTATTTTTTATATCTTCTAGCTCTCTTATTAAACGTACATCAGAAACCACAACTATATCAAAATAATGTTCATAAATTCGAAAATCTTCTAACATTCTTCTCGTAAAAAAATGTGCATCATCTAAAGTCTCTCTAATAAAAGAACCCGTATCTTGCAAAAACTTTCGTGGTTTATTTTCACGACTTCCATCGTATCCTAAAATTTCACTTGCATACATTTTAATATACTTACTATACTCCGTTTGCAAAGCTCGTATATTTTTACTCTTAGCTATCTCTACGATTTTCTCTCCTAAATACGTTTTTCCAGAACCAGCCCGCCCTGCAACCAATACAACTTTAATAAAAAACACCTCCAATAAAAAATACCACAAAATTCTCTTCAAGGAGCAATTCTGCGGTACCATCCTTTAGTTTACTTCATTTGGATAACGGAAACTTCATCCGATTAATCTAAGATAAGCAGCCATTTTAAAAATTTTATTACCTACTTCTCACCACCCGTAGACTCTCTAAAAACGACTCTTTTTAAAACATCTTATCTTCAAACAATTAATTTTTCTTTAAAACATCATATTTACTTTGGATAAACTCCCAAATAACTTTTAATAAAGCAATACAAGGAGTTGCCAAAATCATTCCTAATATACCAAAGAAATGACTAAATAGCAAGAGTCCAATGATAATTGTTACCGGATGTAACTTCATCGTCTTACTCATTACAATCGGTTGTAAAATAAAGTTTTCTACACATTGAACAACGACGCATATAATTAAAGTCATAACGCCAATAAAAGTACTTTGGCTAAATCCAATTAAAACCGCAACAGCCCCACCAATATAAGGTCCTACATAAGGAATTAAATCCGTAATTCCACAAAATAATCCAAATAAAACAGGGGCTTGTAAACCGACAATAGCAAAGCCAATGGAATCACATACAAATACCATGATAGCAACAAGTAAAGTGCCATTAACACTCTTTCTTACTTCTCCACCAATATTATTAAGAAGAACTTGTGCTTCAAACTGACGTTTCTTCGGAAGCATACTTAAGAAATGACGACTTATGGAATCAAAATCAAATAGCATATAAAGACCTACAAATAAACCAAGTCCAATCGTAACCATGCTAGAGAAGAAATCCACTAAAATATTTAAAACGGTCGTTGGGAAAGTTGTCGTAAATTCAGACACTTTAAGTTCAATCGTTGCCATAACATTGTTCTTAATTCCTTGAACATCTAATCCTTCTACATGAGAAAAACGTAAGAAGAAATCATTAATTTTATCTTTCATCTCTGCAAAAATAGCAGGAATATTTTTTATAAATTCGTTAATTTGGGTATAAATAGTAGGAACGAGTACGCGTAAGAATACGAAAATAATTAAGATAAATACAGCATATACAAGAATAGACCCTACTGTTCTAGAAATTCCTTTCTCCTCCATTTTTTTAACCAAAGGATTAAAAAGCCAGGCGATGATAAACCCAATAAATAAAGGAGATAAAACTTTTAAAAAGCTAAGCACAAAAGAGAGTGCTCCTACTTCTTTAATTAAGAAGACACAAATCATTACAATTCCTGCTATCATAAGGAAATAAAACAAATGCAAAATTTTAGAAGATAACCCAATTACCTCATTTACTCTTTCCACATCAATTTCTTTTTTCTTCTTTTCCATTAGACCATTTCACTCTCCTTTAAAGCATCCCCATCTAAACTAAAACTTTTCGCTTCATTAACTTTTACAGGTACAATCCTTCCAATTAAATCTTTGCTTCCATTAATATTTATTAGTTTCATAGTATCAGTATACCCATATATCTTATTTTTATCTTTTTCGTTTTCACCTAAAACCAAAACCGGTACTATTTTTCCTTCTAACGCTTTATTCTTTTCTAAAGAACACTGATTTACAAGGGCATTTAATCTTTGCAAACGTGCCTCTTTTACCTCTTTAGAAATAGAATCTTCTATTAAACTCGCTGGTGTCCCTTCTCTTGGACTATAAATAAAGGTAAATGCTGAATCAAACCCACAAGTAGAAACAACATCTAAAGTTTCTAAAAAATCCTCTTCCGTTTCATTTGGAAACCCTACAATAATATCAGTAGTTATACTACATTCTGGTATTCTTTCTTTAATCTTTTTAAATAAAGCAATATACTCTTCCTTGGTATAACGTCTTCCCATTTTTTTTAATATGGCATCACTTCCACTTTGAAGAGGCAAATGAATATAAGGCATAACATTATCGTATTTTGCAATCACTTCAATCATCTCATCCGTAAAATCCCAAGGATGACTTGTAACAAAACGAATTCTAGGAATCTGTGTCTTGGCAACACTTTCTAATAAATCTTTAAAATCATACCCATATTCCAAATCTTTACCATAAGCATTTACATTTTGTCCAAGCAAAGTAACTTCCATATAGCCATTCTTTTTAAGTTCTTCTACTTCTGCAACAATTTTTTCCAACCTTCTACTTCTTTGCTTTCCTCTTGTATAAGGAACTATACAATACGTACAAAACTTATCACAACCATACATAATATTGACCCAGGCACTTATTTTAGAATCACGAGAATATTTCACATTTTCATAAACATCCCCTTCAATACTGTACACTTGAATGGTTTGTTTCTTATTTTGAGCATCCACTAAAAGAAGAGGCAGTTCATGAATATTATGTGTTCCAAATACAACATCGACATAAGGATGTTTCTCCAAAATTTCCGATACAACACCTTCTTCTTGGCTCATACATCCCCCAAGGGCAATCAAAAGTTCCGGCTTTTCCCTTTTTAAATGCTTACATCTACCTAAATATCCAAATACTTTATCATGAGCGTTTTCCCGAATAGCACATGTATTTAAAACAACAATATCACTTTCCTCTAAAGTAGTCACCTCTTTACATCCTAAGAGTTCCAAATACTTACGTATCTCTTCTGAATCATGCATATTCATTTGACATCCATATGTCTTTAAAAAATATTTTTTTCCTAAAAAAGAAGGAGCAATAGAATAATCGACCTGTTTTTCCACTACTTCCTTTTTCGTTCGTTTGCGTGCTTCTTTTAAATCTGGTAAGTTCATATACTTCACTTCCTAGAAAGTATTATATCACAATTACGTATGAGGTAAACCTTCTTGCTTTCTTTTTAAATTTCTTATAAGTTCTTTATTAGTATTCACAAGGTAAACAATATCATCTAAAAACTTTTGCAATTTAGATGAAAAATGAGAATAATGATTTGAATTGTACTTTTCAAGTAACGAATCCATTTTTTCATCTGTTTGAAGAGAAAAATAAAGAGACAAAACATAAATATACAAAATAACTTGAGAAATTTGGTCTTCTTTAGAAAAGAGATTTTTTTCCTCTGCACCAAATAAATCATCATAAAATGTTTTTATATTTCTACTAAAAGAAGCATCCATAGCAAAAGAAACATTCGATATCCCACTAAACTTTTCTAAAAGACTTTTATCGTAAAAAGAAAAAACACTTTCTCGATCTAAAAAATATTCCTCCATATACAAAAAACTATAAGAAACATTTAAATAACTTGGATAAAGAAGACCAAATAAATCTTCTCGCCCAGAAAGATAAAGGAGATAAAACAATTTTAAATAGTGAAAATATTCTTTTTTCATTAAATATTTTTGTCTTAAGGAAGGTGCATCTTCTTCTATTTCATCACTATGCATAGCATATTTTTCTTTTAAATAACTAAAATAATTTAAAATACGAACTCTAGGTTCTAAAAATTGACCTTCCAACATGATCTCTAAAACATCATCTGGATCAAAAAAACTAATCTCCTCTATGTATTTTATATAGGCTTCATACTGAGAAATAGGAATTTGCATATACACTTTTCTTTCATAATCCAAAACGACTTTTAAATCTTCTAGGGTAGAATTTAAGTCTTCATCATCCATTAATTTCTCATAGATCTTTGCTACAGATTTTGAAATACAGAATAAATTTTTAATAATATTTTTGTCCATACTGACTCACTTCCGAATACTCTTTTTATCCCCTTTTCTCTTTTTCTAATTTTCTCTCGTTCCCTTTTATCATAAAGGTACGACCACTATTTAATTGTTTTTCTATACATTCAAAAATCTTTAAATAATCTTTTTTCTTCTCTTCTGTAAAAGTACCTTTTAAATAAGACTTCAAAATGCGCAATTGACTATATCCAATAAAGGTTCTTGCATCCAAAAGTATATTCCCATCAAAAGAAGAATCACAGGAGTAAAAAGTAGATACTTCATCCAAAATCGTAATTACTTTTCTTGCTTCTTCTTTGGAAATTTTACTTAAGAAATAACAAATGGAAGAATGAACGGCCATTTTCTCTTCTTCACTAAATTTTATTTCTACAAAATATAAAGTTGGTAATTGAAACTTTTCAAAATAATGCTTTAACTCTATATTTAAGACTTGATCCATCACACTCTCAATCGTGCTATTTTGAACATAAGGAAAATCTAAATTGTAGTATAAAGCCATAAATTTAATACAACCAATAAAATTTTTTAACTCTTCGCTTTCTCGATAAAGTAAAAGTTCTGGTTTCGTAATTTCTTGGTCAATCTTGATACTGCTTTCAAAAAAGGTAAAAGAATTGACTTCTCCCTTTTTAGATATTTTAAATTGATAAGTCATAGCAGGATACGATCTATCCTTTTTAAATTTCAAAATTTTCTTGAAACACTTCGGTATAGCTACACCATGCATTTGCATTTGTTTATACCATATACTTTCTTCTGGTATAAAGGAAGTATCTAACATATGAATTCTAAAATAAAGATTAAATTCTTTATCATAGCTAAAACTAAAAGCATACTTTCCATTTTCTAGGATAAAAGTATCTCCTACATATTCACTATTTCGAATAGATGCCATAGGTATATTTAAAATCTCTTTTATAGTTTCTTGATCAGGCAAAGAATTTGTCTTCAAAAAATGATCCTCTTTAAATTTTGCAATTTCTAAAGAAACTGCTTCTAAATAATCTTTCTTTAAGTTTACTCTTTCTTTATATTGCACAGCATGTTCTAAAAGTCTTTGTAAAAAAGGTATCTGCATATCTTCCATGTTTTCTTCGCTTTTAGAATTTAAAGAGATATTGCTTAAATTTTGTAAACAATAAGGTGTATTTTGTAAGTACTTTTCTGCTTTTTCTATTTCTTTTTGAAGTTTCCTTTTTTCTTTATTCGTTAAATCCAAATCACTATTTAAAAACAATTTCAATACTTCATAAAAATAATTTGCATTTTGATCATTTTCAAGATCCAATTTTACACTTTCTATAAAATGATTTAAAATGGCAAATACAACATGGGATTTTGTTTCCTCTTTTTTAAAATGAGCATTTAAAAAATTCTTATTTTCTACCAATTTCTGAATCAAAAAATAATTTTGTTCACTTTTTAATAATTCTTCTAGAATAAAATAATAATAATTATTTTCTTTTCCTTTTTTCTCTTTAGAAGAAATACTTTTTGAATGTTTACTCGTTATATTTTTATTTTTCAACTGGATAAGCAAAGTTTTACACATTTGTAATAAATCTTTTTGCCTTCTTAGTTCCAACAAATTTTCCTTTTCTAATAAATCTTTTTGAATAGAAAGACTACGAATGTCCATATGAATTTCTACAAGTTTTTCATCTAAACTTTCCATTTTTTCTTCTATAGATAAATCACTTTTTAAAATAAACTCTATGTCTTTCAAAACAGCTGGATAATTTCCTTTTTTTGTTTTTAAGATTTTTTTACAAACACTTAGTTTGTGACTGTCATTTTTTAAACAATCTATTTTCTGAGTAAGTTCTAATTTTTGTTCATCCATTTGCTTTCTCGTGCCTTCCATCATCATAGAAATTTCCAAAGCAAATGCTTCTAATCTTTTTATTTTTTCTTCCTCAGAAAATGCTCCATTTAAAATGGACTTCATCTCATTATCTTCTTTATTTCTATTATTAATAGGACGTACGGAATCCTTATAAGAAATTTCTTCTAATTTTTTTATTCGAGTAAGAATTCTATTACCCATCTTCCTTACCTCTTTTATCAAAATTTGAACTGTTTCAGTATCCTCTAATTTATGATTTTGACAGTGATTTTTTACGCCCACCAAATATTTTATTCTTTTTCGTAATGTTTTATCTAATTCCTTTAATTCTTTACAATTATATTTATCAAAATTTTTCTCTATTTCTTCTAGTAAATTTTTTATATCCTTTATTTTTTCTAAATCCATAAACCCTCCTATTAAGTTATAGTCTATCACAAAAAGAGAAAAAAGAAAAAAGAATATTATTTTCCTTTTTATATTCTATTTCTTTTTCTTTGCATTTCTTCAGGTAATTCTTTTTCTTCTTTTATTTTTGCTTTTTCAATCAACGGTTTTAAAATGCGATTAGCTTTTTGATAAATAGAGAAAAACAATGCACTTTGTTTATCATTCGGCTTTTTCATTTGATTATTTTGCTCATTATCAATTCCAAAAGCAACTATCTCCTCTGGACCTAAAACACCTTCTACTTTTGTACCCAACCGTACACCAAAACAACCAATAAATTGAGAAAAAATAGTAATAGAACCTCTTACTTTTCCGTTATGTAATGTTTCAACACAATAACCGCCTTTTTCTTCTAATTTCTGAATCTTTAAACCATATGGATCTTTTGTTACATATTTCTCTGCTCTATAGTTAAAGAAATCTTCCATAATAGATAATAATTGCTCATATTTTTGAAAAATTCCCCATATTGCTTTTTGTTCTTCCATTTTTTCTTTTTCTTTTTGAATATATTCTAATTCATAAAAAGAAGAAATTGGAAAATCAAAATTCTGAAGATTCTTCTCATCTTCTTGAAATTTAAAATCTTTATACTGATTCAAAATAGAAGACAAAATGCTTTTTGCTTTATAAAAAGCATCACAAAAAATTAGATGATATTCTTCCTTTGTCCTTCCTATAAAGTTCTCTTTTTTATAGATTGTTTCCAATTGTATAAGATAGCATTCTATTAAATGATCCTCAGTAGTTTTTAAAATACGATCTTGGTAAGTTACAAGAATTTGAGAATCTACTTTTTTTCCGTTAGAATTCATTTTAAAACTATAAAGTAAGGAATATAAATATCTAAGAGATTCTGGAGCAAACACGATATCATAAAGCGGAATTTTTTGTAAAGCCTTCTTAGAATTTTTACCAACTTCTTGAAAAACAACCGAAATTCCCAACTTCCTAGCTGCTTTTCTAAAAACTTCCTTTTCCTGTTTTTCTGTGCCAGTAAAAAAATACAATATTTTTAAATCTTTAGGAGTGATAAAACTTTGATTTGTATTATTATCAATTTTTAACGGTTCTTTTATGTCTAATTTTTTCTCTTGTACATTGTCAATAACTTTAGAAAAGACAGCAGAATAACTTACATCTTTACATTTTTCACCTTCTAAAATACAACATAACATTTCCATCTCTTTTTCCTTATCATAAAAAAATTCACTATCCAAAACAACACGAACAACTTTTTCTCTATCCAAGTTCCAAAACAAATGATATAAATCTATCCGTCCACTTCTTCTTAATGGAATATTTCTTTCCACAATAATATCATATCGGGATAAATCTTTAGGATATATTTGAAATTTATTTGATGCCTCTAAAAAAGAAGTATATAAACTGATTCTTTCGAAACCATAATCTTTCATAGCTTCGAAATCTTTTTTATAAGGAGAAATCAATAACACTTTTGCATTTTTTAAAATAAAATCTTTTGTTAACATATAAAATCCTTTCTTAAGTACAACAATTTAAAATTTTCTTATTTTCTTTTTGTTAACACTTTGCTATTTTACTTCCATTCTTTCTTTTCCACCCATATAAGTTCTTAACACTTCGGGAATATTTACACTGCCATCGGAATTTAAGTTATTTTCCAAGAATGCAATCAACATACGAGGTGGGGCAATTACGGTGTTATTTAATGTATGTGCAAATTCTTTTTCTCCATTTTCTTTTTTATAACGTATACCTAGTCTTCTTGCTTGCGCATCGGTTAGATTGGAGCAAGAACAAACTTCAAAATACTTTTGTTGTCTTGGGCTCCATGCTTCAATATCGCAAGAACGATATTTTAAATCCGCTAAATCTCCTGAACAACAAACAAGTTTACGCACGGGAATATTTAAACTTCTAAAAAGCTCAACAGAATAGTTCCACATCTTCTCGTACCATGCATCACTTTCTTCTGGTTTACAAATAACCACCATTTCTTGTTTTTCAAATTGATGAATGCGGTATACTCCACGTTCTTCTATACCATGTGCGCCGACTTCTTTTCGGAAACACGGAGAATAAGAAGTCATCGTAATCGGAAGTTCACTTTCCTTTAAGATTTGGTCTTTAAACTTAGCAATCATAGAATGCTCACTTGTTCCAATTAAATATAAATCTTCTCCTTCGATTTTATACATCATAGCATCTTTTTCTTCAAAAGACATAACGCCATCTACTGCATCTCCATGTATCATAAAAGGAGGAATACAATACGTAAATCCTTTATCAATCATAAAATCTCTTGCATAAGCAAGTACAGCAGAATGAAGTCTTGCAATATCTCCCATGAGATAATAAAAGCCATTTCCACTTACGCGCCCTGCAGCATCTTTATCAAGTCCATTAAATCTTGCCATAATATCACTGTGATATGGTATTTCAAAATCTGGAATGATAGGTTCTCCAAAACGCGCTTCTTCTACGTTTTTAGAGTCATCTTCTCCAATAGGAACATCTTCTGCAATAATATTAGGAATCATCATCATTTTATTTTTAATTTCTTCACGCAATACCTTTTCTTTTTCTTCTAATAAATCTATTTCACTCTTCATTTCGGCGACTTTATTTTTTAAAGCTTCAGCATCACTCATCTTCTTATCCTGCATGAAAATACCAATTTGTTCACTTATCTTATTTCGCTCACTCTTTAACTTATCTGCTTTTGTTTGTGTCTCGCGAAGAAGTACATCTTTTTCACGTACTTCATCTACTAAAGTATTTTTTTGCTCTTGAAATTTCTTTCGATTATTTTCTTTTACTAATTCTGGATTCTCTCTTATTAATTGAATATCTATCATTTTCTAGGCTCCTTTTTTTAATTTTAATAATTTATAATCTGCTTTTAAATCAATTAAAGCAAACTGTATACGACAAATATTATCATGATATTTTAATAATATTTTTCTTTGACGTTCTGCTGATAATTTTTCCGTTCTTAAAATACTCGAATTATCTAACATGTCCGCAAGTTTAACTCTCATAGCAAGTACATTCCCGGATAATATTAAATGGGTGATATAATCATCGTAGTTGGGAAAAACTTTTTTATCACGCGTAAGAAGCAGAATGGCTTCTACTATAGGTTCTGGAAATCCTAGATTTCGTAAATCATTTAAACTAGCAAATCCATCCTCGACAAAATCATGAAGAAGTCCAACAATCTGCTCTACTTCTGTAGCAAAACAATCACTTACTCGATTGCAATGATTGATGGCTTTCATTTGTGATAAATCTGTCTTTTCTCCATAAGTTCTACCTACAAGTGCAAGTGCTTTCGTATATAAGCAATCAATAGATTTAATTTTTTCCAAATCGCTTAAAGAAAAATAAGGCTTATTTCCATTCTCTGGATTTGCTTTTTTACTTATAACTTCCCATTCAATTACATGACTCATAACACCACTCCAAAAACCCTAAACTTCTTTTTTTTTATCCAAATCCAGTATAACACAAATTTTTACATTTTTTAAATTAAATGTTATAATATCTATAGATTTTAATTTATTTTTTATAACTCTCCTTTTTGGAAATTTAATAAAGATGATATTAAAATGAATTTTTTAAAAGGAGGAAAAATATGCAAGACAAAAAAATTAAATGCAAAGTTTGTGGTACAGAATTTGATTTTACTGTTGGACAACAAGAATTTTTTGCAAGTCATAATCTAAGTGAACCTAGAAAATGCAAAAATTGTAAAGACAAAGAAAAACAAGAAAAAAACAAACAAAATCAAAACGAGACTTTTCATAAAGTGGCATAGAAAAATTCGCAAAATGCGAATTTTATTTTTGTATAGACAATGCTTTTGCATCCTTAAATGATAACCGTACAAAATCTCTTTTTAAAACTTTAAATTCTTTATTCTTATGAGCATTTTTTAAAATAACTTCCCACAAATTATTCATATTTATTTTTGAAGAATTCTCGTTTTCAAACATTCTATAATCCTCAGAATTTTCATTATCACTCATAGCTAGATAACAAAACAAACAAATAGCAGGATAAACTTTTATTGCTTCATAAATTTTCTTACTATCTGAATTTTGAATCGCTCCAAAAAGTTCATAAACCTCTCTTACTTCCATACAATTAATTTGTGCTAAAACGTAAGATAGGATTTCATTTAACCTCTCGAAATGCAAAATATAATCCACACGCTCTTCTTCCATTAAATTTAAAGAAGTAGCAGTATTTAAAATTCCAATGATAGATTTCATATAAAATTGTTGTAGTGCTTCTCCTTCAGATGAATATTCAAAATAAGTACACATTTTTTCCAAAATTTCGAGCCATTCTTGATTAATTTTTTGCGAACTTTGAGGCAGTAACTCCAACGCGCAAGGAACTAAATATTCCAGGTCACTCACTTCTGTTTCAATCTGATTTATATCTAATGTTTTCGTATCTACTCCTAACAGATTGTAATACATTAAAATAGTAGGATAAGATAATTGATAATAATGTTTTATTGCCATACAAAACTCCCCTCTCAATGAATACTAAAATACAATATATTCGAATAATAAGCAACTATTTTTTATTTACAATTATATCTTTTAAAAACTTTACAAATTCATCTTTTGAAATCGTAATTGTTTCATCATTTCCATGCATCCGATAAGAAATTGTTTTCTCATCCACTTCTTTTTGACCTAAAACAAGGGTGAATGGAATTTTTCGTAAAACACTTTCTCGCATGCGATATCCTACCTTTTCTTCTCTATCATCTAGTTCTACTCGAATATTTTCACTCTCTAATAAATCCAAAATTTCTTTAGCATATTCTAAATGATATTCGTTATTTACCGGTAAGATATTGACTTGCACAGGACTAAGCCATGTAGGAAGAGCTCCTTTTGTTTCTTCTAGATAGTAAGCAATAAAGCGATCTATAGACCCAAAGACTGCTCTATGTAATACAACAGGACTTTTTTTACTTCCATCTTTATCTACATACGTTAAATTAAATTTCATTGGTAGACAAAAGTCAAGTTGACAAGTCGACAATGTATATTCGTTTCCAACGGCAGGACGAACTTGTACATCTAACTTCGGTCCATAAAAAGCAGCTTCTCCAATTTTTTCAACATAAGAAATTCCTATTCCATTTAAAACTTCTCTTAATTTATTTTCGGCATTATCCCACATTTCATCATCTGGATAATATTTTACTTTATCATTCTTATCTCTTAATGAAAGTTCGAAATGATAATCCGTAATATTTAGCTCTTGATAAACTTCTAATATTAAATGCACAACAGATGCAAATTCACTCTCAATTTGTTCTGGCGTTACAAATAAATGCGCATCGTTTTGACAAAAACTTCTTACTCTTTCAATTCCTTTTAACGCTCCACTTGCTTCATACCGACAGTCTCTTGCAATTTCACCAATACGAATCGGTAAATCACGATAAGAATGAATGCTATCGGCATAAATCATCATATGATGAGGACAATTCATAGGCCTTAAAACAAACTCTTCTCCTTCAACTTCCATTTTTGGAAACATACTCTCTTGATAGTGGTCCCAGTGTCCACTCGTTTTATAAAGTTCTACATTTCCTAAAGGGGGTGTTAAAACATGTTTATACCCAAGTTTTCTTTCTTTTCCTTTGATATAATTTTCGAGGGTCTCCCAAACAATATATCCATTTGGTAAATACATAGGAAGACCTTTTCCCACCAAATCATTCGTTGTAAAAATACCAAGTTCTTTGCCTAGTTTTCTATGGTCTCTATTTTTCGCTTCTTCTAAATCTTCTAAATAGGCATTTAACTCTTCTTCCGTTGGAAAGCAAACACCATAAATACGTTGTAAAACCTTGTTGTTTACATCCCCTTTCCAGTAAGCACCACTAAACTTAATTAATTTGAAATTTTTACATTCTTTTACCGTATCTACATGGGGTCCACGACAAAGGTCAGTAAAATCTCCTTGCGTATATGTTGAAATGGTTACTTCATTTTCATCCATTCTTTCGATTAAATCAATTTTATAAGGATCGTCTTTAAATTGTTCTAAAGCATCTTCCTTACTAATTTCATTACGAACAATTCTTTTACCATCTTTTGCAATCTTCTTCATTTCTTTAGAAATGGCTTCGATATCTTCTTCTGTTATGACTTTATCTCCTAAATCAACATCATAATAAAATCCAGTCTCAATAACAGGACCAACCCAAAATTTTGCATCCTTCCATAAATGTTTAATTGCTTGCGCCATCATATGTGCACAACTATGATTTAACTTATTTAAATCTTCATTTTCTTTAAAATTGATCATCTTTTTATCTCCTCTTCTTTATTTTCTATTTCTTCTATAATATTACTTTCTACACTAACAAATTGGATACTTTTTGAATCATACCTTCCATAATGAAAATCCTCTTTCATATTTTCTTTTCGAATTTGTTTTAAATTAGAAAATGCAATATTTCCTTCAATAATTTCGGGAAAATAAATTGAAAACCAAAAAGAATTCTCACTATCAATTAAAGATTTATCTTCTAACACATCCCGTACATTTCCATTTCGAATAGAAATTACATTTGCTAAAGCTAGCATTCTTTCCACTACATCCCAATCCTTTTTAAAATTAATTTTCTTAGGAAAATGATAAACGATATTAGCAAACTTTTGAGAGTGTTCTAATAGCCAACGGTAATAATCAATGTGATCTTTCATCCCTTTCATAATAGGAACACTTTCAACTACTCCATCTGGATACAGCAAAACAATTGCTTGATATTTTAAATCTTTCATAAATCACCTCCAAAAATAAAAACGCAAACCTCGCTCTAAGGAGCAAAGACTTGCGGTACCATCCTTTATTTCACTTAATTTTAGATAACGGTATTTATACCGGGGAGCATTAATCCCTCTAGAAAGTAGTAGTATCACTGTTTATCTATTCATTTCCACCTACCATGAACTCTCTTGAAAATAATTCAATAATACCATGTCTTTCCTTAACGATTTCTACTTGAAAGTTTAGCACTTTCTCTATTTATTGTCAAATGCTTTACGCAAATTTTCTATAGCATCAAAAGAAAGATTTGTAAACTCCATTATTTCTTCTACACTTTTTTCTTTTAAAAGCATTTTCTTAGCTATTTCTATATTGGCAGTATTTATCCCTTCTTGTATACCCTTTTGTTCACCTTCTTTTATTCCCTCTTCTCTTCCAGCTTTTCTTGCATAAAATTTTTCTACTCGTAGTTCTCTTTCACGTTCTTCTTCATAATCATAATATCCTATCAAATTTGGATCTGTTGTTAAATCCGCAACGGTTCTTATTGCAGCCATATACCTTTCATCTCCCTCGTACTCTTTTTTCATTGTTTCTAAATCCTTTTGCTTTAAAAATAGAGCAAAATTTTTAATTTCTTTATCTATATTGTACTTAGAATTATTCATATTCGCAAGCACTAAATGAATCGATTCATACATTTTTGTTTCAATATTCCCTTCTTCATCACGTATTTTAAAATAAAGGATTGGCCTGTCCGTTTTAAAACGATTAAAATTATCAATATTGATTAATGTTACTTTAGGATATTCTTCTATATTTTTATAAGTATTTTCAATAATAACAGAAAAAGCATAGCTTGCATTTTTATCAAAAAGAGTTTTTTTATAAAATTGATTCATTTCTACAATAATTCTCTTTTTATTTTCAAACAACACAGTTGTATCTGTTATTTGCTTTTTCGTAGAAAGCTTTCTTTTTGATATCTCTTCTCCTCCTACAAAAGTACTTTTGTGTAATATCTCTTTATCGATTCCTGTTACACTATGCAAAAAATCAATGACAAGAACCCGATTATTTTCATGACACATCATCGCTTTAAATAAAGCATCATTCATTAAATTTATATTTTTTAAATCCATAAAAATTCCTTTCAAACACAAAATAGCAAAAATAATTTGAAGAAGCAAACCAGAAATTTCTCTAAATTTTATAACAAATTATAAATTTTTCTTTTATAAATTACCAAAAGAAAAGACCAATTATTAAAATTGGACTTCTACAAAACAAAATTCATAAAAATTTATTTTTCTTTTATGATAATCGTAAAAGCATTTTCTTTGCAATCGACAAGTAAAGTATCATTAAATTTCACTTTATCTTCCAAAATCAAATTAGCAAGCAGATTTTCAATATTTCTAGTAACATACCTTTTAATCGGACGAGCTCCATAATTTTTATCATAAGATTCTTCTATAATCTTTTCACGAGCAACACTTGTAAGTTCAATATGAATATTACTTGGTACTAAACGCACTTCTATTTCCGAAATAATCTTATCTAAAATGTCATTTACGACTTCTTTGCTTAAGGATTTGAAAACGATAATTTCATCAATCCGATTAATAAATTCTGGTCGAAAGGTTCTTTTTAATTCCTCTAGAACCAAATTCTCACTATCTTCTTGTTCTTCTAGAATATACTCACTTCCCAAATTGCTTGTCATAATAATAATAGTATTTTTAAAATCTACGGTTCTACCTTGGCTATCCGTTATTCTACCATCATCTAAGATTTGCAATAAAATATTAAATACATCACGATGTGCTTTTTCAATTTCATCAAATAAAACAATCGAAAATGGATTTCTTCTAACTGCTTCGGTAAGTTGTCCTCCCTCATCATATCCAACGTATCCTGGAGGAGCCCCTACCAAACGACTGACATTAAAAGCTTCCATATATTCAGAGCAATCAATTCTTACCATGTGCCGTTCATCATCAAATAGCTCATTTGCTAAACTCTTAGCAACTTCTGTTTTACCAACTCCGGTTGGTCCTAAAAAGATAAACGAACCTATCGGACGATTGGGATCTTTAATTCCACTTCTGGCTCTTTTAATGGCTTCTGAAACAAGTTTTAAAGCTTCATCTTGTCCTTTTACTCGTAATCGCAAATGTTCTTCCAAACGTAAAAGTTTTTCTTTTTCGCCACTAACCAATTTAGAAACAGGAATATTAGTCCATTTGGATACAACGGATGCAATGTCCTCATCACTTACAACATCAGAAAGCATAGAACTTGTTACATTCTTCTTTAAATCCTCGAGTTCACGCTCTAACTCTGGAATTACCCCATGACGTAATTTGGCACTTGTCTCCAAATCATAACTATTTTCTGCCATAGATAATTTATGACGAGCATTTTCAAGTTCTTCTTTTTTACTACTGATTTTTTCGTTAACGCCCTTTTCTTCTTCCCATTTACTTCGAAGCTCACTCTCTTTTTTCTTTAAATCATCTAACTCTTCTTTAATTTTGACAAGTCTTTCTTTTGATAATTCATCACGTTCTTTTTTTAGTGCTTCTCTTTCTATTTCAAGGCGCATAATATCTCGGGTTAAAGTATCTAGTTCTACAGGAACAGAATCCATTTGCATCTTAATAGTGGCACACGCTTCATCCACTAAATCAATGGCTTTATCCGGCAAAAAACGATCCGTTATATAACGATCACTAAGCGTTGCAGCAGCAACAAGCGCATTATCTTTAATATTCACTTTATGATACACTTCAAATCTTTCTTTTAAGCCACGTAAAATCGTAATCGTATCCATTACATTCGGTTCACTCACCATTACTTTTTGAAGTCTTCGTTCCAAAGCACCATCTTTTTCTATATACTTACGATATTCATTTAGAGTGGTTGCTCCAATTAGTTTAATTTCTCCACGGGCAAGCATTGGTTTTAACATGTTACCTGCATCCATAGCACCCGACTCTCCAGCACCAACAATCATATGAATTTCATCAATAAACATGATAATATCGCCGTTACTATTTTTTATCTCTTTTAAAACCGCTTTTAATCTTTCTTCAAATTCTCCACGATATTTAGCGCCAGCCACTAAAGCACCCATATCAAGTTCCCAAATTTTCTTATTTTTCAAACTATTGGGAACATCTCCTGCTACAATTCGTTCAGCAAGACCCTCCACAATTGCAGTCTTTCCAACACCAGGTTCTCCAATTAAAACAGGGTTATTTTTCGTTTTTCTTGACAAAATACGAATCACGTCACGAATTTCAGAATCTCTACCAATAACGGGATCTATTTTATTATCTAAAACACTTTGTACGATATCACGGCCATATTTTTCTAAAACATTTTCTAACTCTTCTTGATTATTATACATATATGTCCCTCCATTCAGAACGTATTATACTACCATTATTAGCACTTGTCAATATTAAGTGCTAATAACAGACATCCACTTTAGAATCAAATACTAGTTAATTACGTTTATCAATTAATCCTAAATTTATGGAAGTTCAGTATATTCAAATTTTTGGAACATTTGATATTATTGTAAACTACCCTACATTAAAGTACATGGCTTGTTTTAGTACTAAATATTTTTTTTAATTTGTCGACTATTGATTTAATTGTTGAACAGTCTCCAACCTACAAAAAATAGCTAATCCTTAACGTACTAGCTATATTCATCATCACTTATATTTCAAGACTATAATTCCTTCATTATCACTTTAAATATATTCATTTTCTTAAACCAATTGCCACATCTCCCCATAAGCAACTCCAGTAATAGAACAATTAGAACAAGAAATTTTTAAAAAGGTTGTATTCGTCGTCAATTGCTTTGGAACATTAACTATATACGTTTTTGACAGACTAGAACTTGGCATTTCGCAATTTGAACCACCCATATAGGAGGCAGTAACAGTGGTAGGATAATTTGTAGCGCAACTACTACTATTTGATTCAGTTACTGCCCCAAGATTCAATCTTACTAACAAAATATAATTCCCAGCAGGTATTCCTTTAGGAAGCGAATATTGGATTCCTGTAGTATTTAAAGTAACACTTTGACCAGAACTACCACTAGAAACTCCATTAACCAATACATTATCTTTTCTAGTTCCTAAACTAGGTTGATAAGTTCCAGTTACCCCAAAAATAGAAACATCTTTTTTTATATTATCAGCTTTTAAATTTGCATC
>CARMXJ010000025.1 GCA_949025205.1 uncultured Bacilli bacterium
TCATGTTTAGCTATCTAAATTTTAACATGTTTTTTGTTTCCGAACAACTCTATTAATTTTAATTGTTTATAAGTTTTAAAATATCCTCTCCATACTTTTCTATTTTATATTTTCCTAAACCTTCAATATCTAATAATTTTTCTTTTGTTGTAGGTCTTTTTTCTATTAATTCTTCTAAAGTTACATCTTTAAAAATAAAATAAGGTTTACACTTTTCTTCTCTACATTTTTGCAAACGATATTTTTTTAAATCTTCACGTAACTTCTCATCCTCTTTTGGTTGTTGCATCTCTTCTTTTTCCATTTTTTCATCAGATGATAAACTTATATATTTTGATTCTACTTGATAGTTTAATAAAGAATCACAATATTTTTTTATATATTTTTCTCTATATACTGAAGTTTTTATACTTTCCTTCTTTTTTATATATTTTATAAGTTGGTCAGCACGAACGATTTTTTGTTTTATTTCATTTGGTGCATTGTAATCATTTAGTATTGTTTTATCATTAGCAAGAACTACAATCGGAGTAAACAAGGTATTCATGCGATTTTTATACAATAATTTTTCTAAAGTATTGTATTTAGAGTAGCAAATCTTTTTTAATAAACTTATGTGCCGTTCGCATTGTGTTAAAGGGTTATACATTCCTTCTTTGTTTTTTCTCCCTTTCCATTCTAACTCTCTTATAAAATTTCCTTTATTGTCAATGGTAATATTTCCATATAACTGCTTGCATTCAAGGACATATACACTTTTTTCAGTCATAATTAAAAAATCAATTTGTGCTTCTTGATTATGAAAACAAATATTAATATCATGTAAAATGTACATTCCTATATCGCTATTCATAAGTTCATAAAGTACTTTCTTTTCTCCATCTACGCCATATTGGAATAATTTTATTTTTTTAGTCGTTTCTTCATCCAAGTTTTCTTTGCTTTTTAGTGCTTCTATTTGGGATTCTAATGTATTGTTAGTAAAATATAAAATGGGCTCTAATTTTTTTAAAGATAACATCATATATCACCTATTACTATATTATCAAAAATTATTCTTTATTTTAAGAATAGTTTCCTTGTTTTGGGAAATTTTTGACAAATTAATCTCAAATAAGCAAATTGATTACTTAAATCATTATTTTCTAATTTTTATTTACAATACTATTTATTTGATTTATCAATTCTTCTTTTTCACTTTCTTCAAAATAACCTTCTATTTTTCCTTTTAATTTTCCATTTTCAAATATAAGCAATGAAGGATATTCTTGTACTTCATAATCGTGTTCTTTGGCATTATCAAAAGATGCTTTAAAAAATAAAGTTGTATCTGGCAAATCTTTGGTTAATTCTTTTATCGGAATTGATTTTAATAAACAATTTATAGTATCTTCTACATAGCATTCTACTAACACAAGTTCTTTATTTTCTACTTTACTTCCTATCTCGCTTGCCTCAATCATGAAAAACTCGGATAGAGGTGATGCACCATATCGGTCCACAAATAAATCTTTTGTGGTTCTTGGGTCACTTTCTATTTCTTCTTGTATTTTTAATGCTTCCTCTTCGGTTTTTGCTACTCTAAAAGCTCCAATGGGACAAGCCTTTTCACAGCGACCACAAGAGATGCATTTTTCATTATCAATTTCTACCGTTTGTTTTTCTTCATTAAAAGTAATTGCTTTTACTGGACACACATCTATTCCACTACATTCTGGAGCATTGTCACAAATTTTATAATTTCTAAAACAAGGCATGTTTATTCTCCTTTATATTGATAGACCTTATAACCGATTTCTTCAATAACATGTAACTTTTCTAGCATGGTAGCATTTTCAAGTATAGAATCTATTTGTTTTATCATTTCTTTTTTGTCTGCTTCATTTTGAGGTATCTTTATATCTGCCCACCAAGCAAGCATTTCTTCTTCTAATTCTTCTTGATTATTAAATACGTCTTCATTGTAAGTTAGGCCTGACTCTACAAGTTCATAATTATTTTCTTTCATAAAACTTTCAATAAGTTTGTTTGATTGTTTGATTCTATCGCTATGGTTTTCATTTGGATTAAACACTTTAAATAGTTCATTTGTTACTGCATTTTCTGTAGGCTCTACAAAAATAATTGTATTGCTTACTCGAATCATTTCTTCTAGAATTCTTTTCTTTAATTCTAAATCAACGCTGTAAACTTCTCCACTCAAATCAAATTCATGAAAACTAGTATTCAATAAAACATCGAAACTTTTGTCTGCAAATTGCATATTTAAAGCATCCATAAGCATTAAATGAACGTTGTTATAGTCCTTTAAATTTTCTTCTGCCATTTTTAAAAAATCTTCTGACACATCAATTGCTGTTACGTTTTTTGCATAGTTAGCAAGTATACTCGTATATTTTCCATTAGAAAATCCTTGTTCTAAAGCATTTTCTACTCTCAAATATTTTTCTAAATCCCCCCAAATTTCTTGTAATGGTTTCATAATTCATTCCTCCTCTAAATTTTTTTCCATAACAAATGATGGTGCACCATCCACAGTTTGTTCACAAGTGTAATTTGTTTTATTAAATCCATTTTTTTCATGAAATCTAATTGCTTTTGTATTTTGTTTTTTTACCCACAAACAACATACTTTGTAGCCTAAAGCTTTTAAACGATTACATGCAAATTCTTCCGCTTTTGTTCCTATTCCTAAACCTTGGAATTCTTTTTTTATATGACAAGTTCTCCATTCTCCAATTCCCTGCATATTTTCTTTATAATTGTCTTCTGGAGCTCCTAATTCTAAAACTCCTACTACTTGCTCTTTATATTCTATCATGTAAAGTTCAAAATTTATATCTTTTATGTACTCTTCAAAATTCTCTATTAATTTTTCTATATTAAATTCATCATCTATATGTTCTACCAAAATATATTCACCATAAGTATCTTTCCATGACTGATTTAAAATATGGGCATAAGTGGAAGCATCACGCGGTTCTGATGCTCGAAAATTTATTTCTGATTTTTGTTGGTTCATAATTTCTTTCTCCTACATTTACCTTTTATTTCCTCGGTCTTCCTCTTTTTTTTGTTCTTCCCTTTATAAAAGGTAATAAATTAATCGGTTCTTCTACAAATTGAGCTGATAGACCATGTTTATTAAATAAGGCTATAACTTCTTGTATTCCTAAATTTTTTGGTGTTGTTTCATATAATATTAATTTTCCATCAAATATAATTAATGTATTATATGTTACGTTTAAGGATAAAGGTTGTCCATTACTTTCTAATGTGGTCACTATTTTACTGGAAACATTATATATCTTTGCTACTGTTGGAACAAAATCTTCTTGTTCTTGGCTATCTTTTATGGCATCTTCTATAATTTCTATAAACTTGGCTGTCCATATAGTTGATAAGTCTAAATTGATTAATGTCTTATTATCATTTTGGGTATTTTTTTGTTGTAAGATTGTATTTGCTTTTTTGGAATAAAAAACGGATTGTCTGTGTAATTCTTCTTCTAATTGATTTCCTTTAATCCCAGCAATGTCGTTTAAAATTATGGCTTTAGGTGTATCTCCTGCTTGGATAGGACTATAAAAGACATCTGTAAAAGTTTTGTTGGATGTTTTATAATTTCCTATTGTTAAATAAGAGGTAACATTTGTTAGAAGAATAGCCTCTTTATCTTGCTTAGGCATATCAGCAACAGCAATTTCTAGTTCTTCTTTTCCATTTGGAACCCATATGTCTGGCAATTTAACTTCTTGAACATCTTCCGTTTCATAATTGTAATTTAAAATATTTTCCATTATAGGTATGTCTATTTTTTCCGTGCTTTTAGCAAATGAAATTCTATCGGTTGCAAGTAAATTTTGCAGCAAATTTATATCAACTGGTATTGGTGTTCTACCATTCATGTGAGCAATCATTTGCCATTCTACATAATTTGTAGTCTTTGGAATAAATTCCTTATATTTAGGATAAAAATAGTTCTGTCCATTACTTTCATAATAAATAAATGTATCCTTCTCATCTGGAAACAACTGAAAAGCAATCATTATCCAATTTTTTATTCGAATAGTATTAATAAGAGTAATGTTTTCTAAATCACTTGCTCTTCTTGCTTTTGCATACTCTTGTTTTAATTCATCATCTTTCATTTGTAGTAAAATTTCTAAGTTCATTTCTTTCTCCTCAACATTCCTACTACATTTATTAACGTTTTTACAAATTGTTCTACTTCTTCTTCGGTATTGTCTTTTCCAAAGCTTATTCTAATTGGACTAAATTCTTCTAAATTGGCATTACAAGCAGTGAGAACATGTGAGGGTTCTGCTTCTTTAGAATTACAAGCAGAGCCAGTGGATACATAAATATTAAAAGATTCCAAAACAAGTAATAATTCTTCTCCTTTTACTCCTTTAAATGCAATGTTGGATGTATTTGGTAAACGATTTTCTAAATCTCCATAAATATACGTATCTGTAATATTTTCTTTTATTTCTTTTTCCATTTTATCTCTTAATCGTTTTAGTTTGTCGTTTATTTTATAGTTGTCTTCTAAAATAAGTTCTGCTGCTTTTCCCAGTCCTATTATGAAAGATGCATTTTCAGTTCCTCCACGCCGATTTTGTTCTTGATGTCCAAAAATTAAAGGGATAAATGGTGTATTTTCTTTTACATAAAGTACTCCAATTCCTTTAGGAGCATGAATTTTATGCCCTGATAAAGAAAGTGTGGTGATTTCTAAATCTTTCACATCGATTTTTATCTTGCCGATAGCTTGTACAGCATCACAATGAAAAAGAACGTTATGTTTTTTAGCAATAGACCCGATTTCTTTGATGGGATAAATATTTCCTATTTCGTTATTAGCCATCATGATTGCGATTAGTAATGTATCGTTTGTTATGGCATTTTCAAATTCTTTTAGGTTTATCCTTCCTTTTTCATTGACCGATAAATAAGTGATGTTATACCCTTCTTTTTCTAGATAGTGCATTGTTTCTATAATGGATGCATGCTCCACTTTTGTGGTTATGATATGTTTTTTAGTGGGATTATTTTTTACAGCATTCATAATAGCCGTTGTATTGCTTTCACTTGCACAACTTGTAAAAATAATTTCATTTTCTTGAGCATTTAATAATTTAGCAATATTTTTACGAGCTATTTCTATTTGTTCTTTTACATTTCTTCCTATTGTATAAATACTACTTGGATTTCCAAATTCATTTTGTAAGTAAGGAAGCATCGCTTCGAAAACTTCTTTAGAGCACTTAGTTGTAGCGTTATTATCGAAATAGATTTGATTATTCATAAGAAATCTCCTTTGCTTTATTCTACTATAACTTTTTTTAAAATACTACTTTTTTTCTGGTTTCTTACCGCCTCTTCTTTTTTATTTCCTAATAAAATATAGTTAGGAGGTATTAAAATGACTTATGTTATACTTTTTCTTGTTTTCCTATTTATTCTCGTATGTTTTGTTTTTTATCTTGTACGAAAAAAATGGGCCATTCGCAAAGTTTGTCTTTTAAATGAGAAGGAAAAACTTCATGAGGTAGATTCTTTACTAAAACCTTTTGGCTTTGCTTTTGATTTGGAACAAGATATTGTCATTTCTAGAAATGATGCATGGCAACGCGATGTTGGATTTTGTGACTTGTATGATTTAAAGGCGCCTTTTTTTAATATTGTTACTGATGCTGAACCCATTTATTTTATGTATGATAACAAAGAATATCGTTTGGAGTTTTGGAAAGGTCAATATGGAATTACTACTGGAGCAGAAATAGGTTTGTATGTCAGAGAAAAAGATTCAAAAGATATCCGAGGATTCTATCGTGCTGCTAAAGACTGTGAACGGCTACAAATGGGATACAAGTTGTTTGATAATTGTTTTTTGTTTTCTAGATGTGGATATAGTTGGTGGTTAACGGGTTTTGATGTTGGAAAATTCTCTCAACCTAAAGATTTATGTTTAAAGATTTGTATTGCTTTTCCGTGCCAAGAAATGCAAATTGCTTTTGTAGAAGGGCTTTTAAAAGCCGGCTATGAGCAAAATAAAATTCAAATTTGTCAAAATGCTGTATGTTTTGATTTTTGTTGTTCCCACCATTATATGAATTGTAAGCATAAATTGATAAAATGTATTGCGCAAATTTGTAATCGCATCAATGTTTCTCTTTTTAATTTTTTTACTCGTTATTTTACAACTACTCTTGATAAATTAACTTATATAAGATTTATGTTTCCGCATCTTTACCATCTTATTATAAAATGGAGTATTCCTAGAAGAAAACATAAACATTATTCGAAACAAGGAAAACATAAAAAAGAGAAAAAAGAAAAAAAATATCGCAGATAAATCATCACCTGCGATTTTTTATTTAAAATCTTCTTGTTTGGTAAATTTTAATATCATTTTTCTTACAAATTCAAAACATTTTGTTAAATAACGTAAGACAACTTCTGAAATTAAAATAAAGTTAATGCATAAAAGTGTTCCTTGGATGGACATATCATCTGTTATGCTAAATAAGTCTTTTAAAAATAAGATAGATGTAAGTAATCCTACCGCACAAAATATCCAAATGGCCCATTTGTATTTGTCCATGGGTTTACTAATGTTTGCTAGAACCATAAGTCCAATAATGGCTAAAAGTATGGTAGAAGCAGAAGATATATCACTTGTGCTGGCTTCAAAAATGGTTCCAAATATTACCATGGCTGCTACTATGATAGTTCCTACAAGCCCTCCTGGTAAAGCTTTAAATAAAATGTTTTTTAAAAAATTTCCTTTTATCAAATCTTCATTGGGCACTTGGGATAAGAAAAAAGCGGGAATTCCTATTGTGAACATACTAATTAAAGAGATTTGCGATGGCTCTAAAGGGTATTTTACATTAAAGAAAATAGCGAGTACAGAGATTAAAAAGGAAAAAATATTTTTTACTAAGAATAAACTTCCTGACCTTTGTAAATTGTTGACAACTTGTCTTCCTTCTAAAACGACTTCTGGCATCTTTGAAAAATCGGATTCGAGTAATACTAATTGAGCAACTTGGACTGCAGCATCACTTCCTGATGCCATTGCAATCGAACAGTCGGCATCTTTTAGCGCTAATACATCGTTTACTCCATCACCGGTCATGGCAACGGTTTTTCCGTTTTTTTGAAGTAATGTTACAAATTTTCTTTTTTGTTCAGGGGTGACACGACCAAAAACGGTGTAGTTTAAAATGGCATTTTCTATTTCTTGGTCTGTTTTTAGTGTGGAAGCATCGCAATATTGATAAGCATTTTCTATGCCTGCTTCTTTGGCAATTTGCGATACAGTTATCGGGTTGTCTCCCGAGATTACTTTAAGGGCTACATTTTGTTTTTTAAAATAAGCAAATGTTTCTTTGGCATTTTTACGAATTGGATTTGATAGTGCAATAAAGGCATAAGGCGTAATCGCTTTTTTTAACTTTTTTCCATCGACTGCTTCCTCGCTACTTCCAAATACAAGGACCCTTAATCCTTTTTGGGCATAACTTTCGATTTTCTTTTCATACATTTTGAAAGAAGAGGCAAGAACAAATTCTGGAGCTCCTAAAATATAAGTAGCGTCTTTATAATTTACTCCACTGTATTTAAATTCTGAAGAAAAGCCGAAAACAGATACTGCTTTTTTTTCGCTACTCTGTGTAAAGTATTCTTTTAATGCTTTCATAGTAGTATTGTCTTCTTCTTGTTCTTTTACAAAGTCACTGATTAACGTTTTTATTTCACTGGCTTCTTTGGCATCTTCTAAAACTTCTAATGATTCTACTTTCATTGTGCCATCCGTGATGGTTCCTGTTTTATCGAGGCATAGAACGTCTACTCTAGCTAATGTTTCAATGGATTTCATATCATGTAATAAAACTTTACTTTTGGCAAGGCGCATAGCACTTATGGCAAGCGTTACACTGGCAAGTAAAAATAATCCTTCTGGAATCATGCCAATGATACTGGCAACCATGGCTTGGACACTTCCCTTTAATGTTTCTCCCCCAAAAACGAATTGTTCGATAAATAAAGTTAAGCCAATAGGAATAATCACAATTCCTGCTAGTTTTACAATTTTATTTAAAGAGCGAATAATTTCCGATTGTTCTTCTTTTTTTATGGATTTTGCTTGAAGCGTTAATTTGGAAATATAAGAGTCTAATCCAACTCGCGTTAATTTAGCATAACAGGAACCTGATACAATAAAACTTCCTGATAATAATTCTTCTTGTTCTTTTTTGGTAATTTCTTCTTCTTCACCAGTTAGGAGAGATTCATTTACGCACACTTGTCCTTCTATTATTTTGGCATCGGCACAAATCTGGTCTCCGCTTTTAAAAATAACAATATCTCCTAGTACTAAATCTTCTATAGGAATTTCTTGGATGGTAAAATCTCTGACTACTCTTGCCGTTGGAGCGTTTAGCATTGTTAGTTCATCAATTATTTTTTTAGAACGGATTTCTTGGATTATCCCAATTAAAGTGTTAGCAATTATAATAGGTAGGAAAGTTAAGTCTCTAAAGGAACCCACTATGATTAGTAAAATAGCAATGATTAAAAACACTAAATTAAAATAGGTACATATATTGCCTCTTATTATTTCTTTAATGGTTTTAGAAGGTGCTTCTACCGGAATGTTCCTTTTTCCTTGTATATAGAGTTCTTGCACTTGCTGTTCTGTTAAACCTTGTATTTTATTTTTCTTTTTTTCTATATTCATTTTACTACTCTTTTCTTTTGCCTCTTTATTATAACATGATGTATGAAAAATTTACATCCAGTGTTTACAGAATTATTCTTATTCTTCTCTCTTGTATTTTTATTTTTATTATATTATAAATATATTGTATATATATTAATAATTTATGTAAGAAAACTAATTCATGAAAAAAACAAGTTCTTTACATTACATGAACTTGTCTTTTTTTATTTGAGTTCTGGATACCCTTTATCAGCAACTGTATTTAAATCCCAAATGGATTCATCAAAATATAAAGTATCTTTATAGAAAGATTTTGTGTGGATTTGTTCTTCGGTGGCTTCTTTTATTTTACTTGCTGTTTCTTCTACGATACTACTAAATCCATGACTTCCTACGTATTCATATACATTTTCAATTGAAGCTAAGATACTTGCTACAGCAGCGCCAGTTGCTTTGTAAGGGATTTTTTCTTCTCCTGCTGTATTTGTAAATCCTTCCATATTTCCTAGAGCAATGGAATTTCTAATGATTGGATTGTCGTAAATATTTCCAACAATTCCACCATTTCGTTCACTATTTTCAATTGGAGTATAAGTATTGACAGTTTTATGAATGTTTACTTTGGAGATAACATTTTCTATAGTTCCACCTTTTTGGAAGGCTCCGACAATACCACCATTTTCGGTCGTTGTTATTTCCATACTTCCTTCTACAAATACATTTTTAATTGTTCCACCATATTTTCTACCAATAAAGGTTGATACATAAACTCCACTACCTTTTACATTTGCATTTTTAACAGAAATGTTTTCAAACTTAGAGTTGGCGTTGTCAAATCCCGTAACAGTTGCTACTCTATGTCTTCCTTCTAGTGTGATATTAGAGAAATTAATATTTCTTATAGTTGCACCATTCGTTAGTTTTGCAAATGCAGTAACATCATCTGTTATTGCAGAAGCTATATTGGTAAAGTTTTGAATATTTAAGTTCTCGACAGTTCCTGTTATGGTATTAAATAAGGAATTGTTTGTTAAGTTCGATAAGGTATGACCATTTCCATCTAGTTTTCCTGTAAATGTTGAAGTTATGACAGAATTTGTTCCCGTGTATCCGGTAAAGTCTAAATCGGCTTCTAAAACATAAATACCACCAGGATTTTCGTTGATTTTTTGAAAATCTTCTATACTTGTAATTTTATTTTTTAGAGTTTCCACTTCGATACCACTATATGTAGTTGTTCCGACAATACCTCCGATTAAACTTACATCATTTCTTCCGCCAAAATTCAGTTGTAATTGGGTAGCTTTTACATTTTCAAGGACACTGTATTCGGTTCTTGTAGATAATGCTCCCACGTTTGCAACGGACATTGGAATATTTGTTCCTTCTAGAACTAAGTCTTTTACATAACCAAATCTGATTTTTTGGAAGATCGAAATTGTATTACCTGTAATTTTATGGCCATTTCCATCCAGTTTACCCATAAAGCTTTGGGTTACATTTCTTGTCATTCCACTGAAATCAATATCGTTATCTAAAATGTAATAACCATAAGGTTTTGCACTCAATTTATCTACTAATTCTTCAGCCGTTTTAATATGGGTCATTTCTAAATCTGTACCTAGTGGGTCACTTACAAAGTCATTGGTTGCTCTTTTTAAATAATGGTAATAAATTTTACGTAAGTTTGTAGCATTTGTAATGTTTCTATTTCCATTTTTAGCATCATTTCTTAAAGCATTTACAAATTGTTCAATCATTAAATCCAAATTAACATATTTGTTGTCTTGTTTTCTTTCAATTTCGGCATAGCGGCTCATACGGTATTCTTTCCAATTCATGGCTGTACCTGTTTTGGCAAGTGTTATTTTTTGGATAGCATCTAAGTCACTTCTACTACGACGACTTGCATAGGTTACATAGCCATCAACACCACCATAACCTAACATTTCAAACATGTTTTTCTTGTTAGAGAAAGCATCAGAATAACCATTATCGTAATGTCCCATATACCAACGAGTTACCCAAATAGATTCATATCCATAATCATCTGCTCCAATACTATTAATCGGGGTAAGACCTCTGATACTTACTCCCCAAGCATTGTTTGGTCTTAAAATAATACGATTATCCCATAAGGATTCTAAACTTGTTAAGTTCATAGATTCTGCTTGTTCTGTTGTTATAGTACCCCATGAACTATATCCTGCAGATTGATTCATTCTTGTTGCAATCTTCGCTTGTTCTTCTGGCGTTAACTGGATGAAGGCTTTTGCTGATGCATAATCTAAAAGTTCTAAAGCATCTAGTTGGCCTTTGAAATAGTTTTCTAGCTTTTCTCTTGTATTAATTCTTTCAGGAGCTAAGTTTTGGGTAGATAGACTTTCTTTATTTAGAATAAATGCTAAATTGAAATAGTATGGACCTACATCGTAGCCTTGAATATTATTAATACTCCAAGCTTCACGTTGTTCGACATTTCCTTGCGTGTATGTTTCCATAGGCATTCTCATTCCACCTCTGAACAACATAATTTTATCGGATAAGGCATGTTGAAATTCATGCGTCCAAGTATCAAAGTTAGTAAGTCCAGGGGTAGCAATAAACCATAAGAATCCCGCGGTACTTCCAACTCCTCCAGCAGACCCATATTGCCATGCTCCTACGGCTTCATTGAAGTTTTTAGAGAAAGGTTCATTCGTTCCTACTCTATTCATCGTTGTCACTGGACTTGTTCCGATTGGAATATTCGTTCCTGGTAAATAACTTGTTTTGTAACCCGTAATGGTTTTTACGGTCTCATGAACCAAGATTGTAAAATTATTCCAACTTTCTACATGGAAGGAACCAGCCAAAGTATCAAACTGTCTTTTTATAAGGGTTGAATGGGCATTGACGATATTTCTAATCGTATTTTGTCCCGAAGGTGTTGTTGGGTCATAAACATAAGTTCTTTGGGCTCCCATTTGGAATTGGGCTGGACCAGAGATAATATATCCAGCATATTTTGGTAATGTTGATAAAGGTAGGATATAGTTTGGAAATCCTTTGATTCTATCCCAAGCACGATATTTAACTTCTGGGTGGTCTTTAACTGGAATCTCAGATAAGATTCCAATGGATGAAAAGTATTCTGTAAACCAATCATTAATGTCTTCATAACCGCCGATATTTTTAATAACACCATCTAAGTAGTAAGATAATGTGGAACTTCCTGTATATTTGCTTAGACTACTAGCAAAGAAGTTTGCTGTTGCATTTGTAGCTAAATTACCTGTTAAAACTTCTTCGATTAAATTATCTAGTGTCATGGAATCTTTATACATTTTTCCTTCAAATAAGAAGATATCTGATACTTTTGCACCACCTATTTCAAACTGATACCATCTATGCAAGTAGTTGTAAGCATATAATATTTTATTTATTCTTCCACTATCAATTAGTTCTTGTTTAATCTTGTTGTTTAAAATATCATTATTTAAAGTAAGAACACTATTGCCATCATTTTGTAATAATTGTAGGGCAATGACTAAAGCCATTGGTTTCATCTTTTCGTTGTAATGGTCACGATAAAGTCTACTATCAGCAGAGGCTGTAAGCGGATCAAGAAGGCTAGTATAATCAACACTATTAATGTAATTTTTTAACGTTTCAACAATAGAGGCATTATCTTTAATTACATAATTGTTGTAAGCATAATCGATATCTAAATCATTTATAGAATAAATGGCAATATCTTGTTTTATTTCTTTACATGTTACGGCGTATTCTTTTACTGTTAAATCATCAAATACTACCTTTATACTTGTAATACTATTATTATTTTTACTTGTTAAATAAGTAAGCATTTTCCCATTGCTATAAGGGATAATATGTTTAATTATTTTCGCATTTAATTCATGGTCATTGGTTATTTTCAAACCATCTTCTATTAAGTATTTTGCATCATAATAAGGCATTAATTTATTGATATTATGGTACAAAATGTCTTTTTCTTCTGTGTAACCATTTATTTTTTTGATACGACTGTAATCTGGAATATAAAGTTTGTTGTTACTTGGTTTTTCTTCTCCGCTTTCTTCCGTTTTTGCCACTTGTAATACGGGTGGTTTATCAAAAGATGCATTTGCTAAATCCCAAATATTTTCATCAAAATTTGCTGTATCTTTAAAGAATTCCGTTGTAAGTTCTTCTTTGGAAACTTGTTTTACACGATTACCAGATGCATTGCTAACAAGTCCAGAATCTGTAAGTTCGTAGTTGTTGGTAGAGGTTGCATGTACACTCGAACCATGGATACTATAGAAATTGCTTCCTGTTGATAAGCTGACATTATTTTTTAATATTGTATTGTTGTTTAGAGAAAGCCCTACTATATCTCCGTTTAGTCTTGCACTTACGTTATTGGTATAATTCACTTTCGTTATACAGTTTTCAATGGTAATGGTGTCTGTTCCATCTCCTGTACCTAAGATTCCACTGATACCGTTTCCATCTTTGTTTTGGGTAGAGTTTAAATCACCTTCAGCGTAGCAGTTTTTAATAGAGCCGCCGACCATATTTCCAACGATACCTGCAACTCTTATATGAAGAGAAGTTGTGATTTGAAAATTGGTTACACTACTTTGTTCGATGTTAGTCGCAGTACTTTCTCCAATTATACCTCCTACACGGTGTGCTCCTGAAATAAGAATTAAATCTTTTACATGAACATTACGCACGTTTGTGTTTGTTGCTACGTTTGCAAGTGTTCCTCTACTATTTACACCTGATAATTTTGGACTTTCTAAAACTAAGTTTTCAATAGTTGCAGATTCTAAGGTATCAAATAAAGGCTTTGATAAGTTGTAAATTGTATGTCCGTTTCCGTTTAAGGTTCCCATAAATGTAGAGACTAGAGAAGTTGCATTTTTCGTAATAATGGATGCATCGTAATCACGAGTTAAAGTAAATGTTCCGGTTGGATTTTTTTCCATCTCACGAATTAAGCCTTCAAGAGTAATGTTTTCTGCAACACCATTATTTATAGAGCCAAAAACAATTTCTAATTTATTTTGTTTACTCTCTCCAACGTACTCTACAACATTGCCATAATCAAGTGTTAGTTTTAACTCGTTATCTTCTATTTTGTATCCAGTAATTTTGGTATAGAAAGTAGGCATCTCTTTCATATACACTTTTGCAATGTAGTTATTTAAGTTAGAAAGGTCACTTTCTCTTAAAGCGCTAACTTCGACAACCCCATCATTTGTTTGTTTATAAACAGAAGTTCTAATGATGTCTTTCATTTCAAACTTACGTGCTCCAAGTGTAATCTCTGCTTCTAGAAGTGTCATATTCTTGTATTCGTTAGCATCACTTTCTAAAACATTCATATCCAAATCATAATCGGCGATCACTTTTACAATGTAATTTTGATTTTCTTCTGGTTGGAACGTAATGGTATTTTCATTTTTTTCTAGATTTTGTTCTTTTACTACGTTTCCATTTTTAAGAATAATTACTTTACCTGCAGTAATGGTATTTTCATCATCCACTACTTTGAATGAAGCAGAAATTGTTGCATCGATATTTTCTTTATAGCCAAATTGTTCTACAGTTGGTTTGTCTTTTAAAACCGTTACTTTAAATTCATTATTTTCTGTTATCGCTAGTTCTTTGGAGTTATTTAAGGTAATCTTTTCTATTTTTGCAGTTTTGACTCCTGATGTTCTATGGCTACTGATTGTTAGGTAGTAAGCATTCTCTTTTTTGGTTAAGGGATATTCTACACCATTTACAACCGCTTTTATCGGTTCAAAACTCGTTGTATTGGTACTTTCAAAACTTACTTGTATTGGTTCTGATTTTCCAAAATATTTTGTTTGTCCATAATCATTATAAGTTTTAATATTATGGATGTTTAATTCGTAATCTGCAATTAGTTCAATTTCTTTTGTTGTAAGAACTTCATCTGTTACTCGGTTGTCTTCTGCTGGTGTTCCTTCTAAAGCATGATTATCTAAATCATAGGTAGCATTTACTTGGAAAGTATATTTTTTAGACGGTTCTACTTGGAAAGTAAGTTCGTTGTGTCCTTTTGTTACTTCTTTTTCAAGAGAATTACCATCACTCGTAAGTATCGCTTTTCCACTTAAGAAACTCTCTTCCTCGTCCAATACATCAAAACGTAGAGTAACTTCTTTGGTACTTAAGTTATCAGATTGTACAAAATTTATCACTTGTGGTTTGTCTTTTAATACTTCTACATGTATGGTTTTATCTGTTGTTGCTAAGTCTCCATTACTATACGTAAATCTGGTTATCGTTAATGGATAGATGCCACTCGTAGTTCCCACATTTAACGTTGCTTCATAATTACCATTGTCTAATTTTACGGCGATACAATTGATGTTGTTGATTAATATTCTTGTGATGTCTTCTTCTTTATTACTTTCTAGAGCAAATGTTAATTTTAGAACGCCACCTTTTTCTATATAGTTACTGCTTGGGATAATGCTTTTGATGGTAATTCTAGGGTCTGCTTCTACTGTTTTTTCTTTGGCAAGTTCATTTATAACGGTATCATTCTCATTTCCAGTTAGGTTGTAATTTAAAGATACTTTTACTTTGTACTCCGTAGTCATTTGGGTTGGAAAGAATTTATTTACCATACCGTCACTTAATACTTCGTTTCTAGATAAAGTAACATTTCCAATTTCGTTATCACTTGCATCTAACACTTGTATATTTAAATGCGTTACGGCTTCGTCTGGGTCATCTAATTTAAACATGACTTTTAACTGATTCATTTCTGTAAATTCTGTTGTTGCTAAGTCTATCACTTCTGGTTTTCTTTTGTCTACTTGAATATCTACAGTATTGTTTTCTGTTAAAGCAAATCTTTTACCATTAGAAAGAGTAACTTCATCGATTTCTATTGTTTCTTTTCCTAGTTCTGTAATGGCATCTAGTGTTGCTACATACTTGTTATTTTCGCTTGCAACTTCGTATTCTTTGTCACCTATTTTAATTGTTTTAGGAATATGTTTTGTTGCATTTGCACTTTCAAAAATAAGTTTTACTTGGTCTTCTTTATGGAAAATTGTTGTTTCCTCTTCTTCTTTGTAAGTTTTTAAATTTCCAAAAGTAAAATGATAATCAATCATAAGTTGTAGTTCACGCTCGTAAAGTTCTACTCCTTTTTGTGTTTCATCTTCTACATCACTACTTAATTTATAATTTAAAATAATATTTGCTTGGTATTCTTTTTTCTCTTCTACAGCAATTTCGATACGATTTTCTCCTTTTACGACTTTTTCTTGAGAGATAAGATTTTGTGTTTCATCGTATACTTCTACGTAAGCATTTTCTATTGCTTCTTCGTCATCTTTTATATTGAATAATAAAATCAATTTGGAATCATCTTTGTTTTCTTCTACTCGGTAGTTTTCCATTATCGGTTTATCTTTTAATACATCCATTTTAAATGTATAATTTATTTTTACTCTTTTGCCATTGTCAAGTAAGGCTTCGCTGATCGTGAAATGCTTTATTCCCGCAGTAGTTCCAGTATTTAGTTTTATAGTATAAAACGATGTATTTGGCTCTTTTTCTACTTTGTATTCTTGGCCTTCTATTACAATACTTTGTATATTTGCTCCATAACTAACATCGGCGTTTAATTTTACAGAAACCTCTTGGTTTTTATTAGGAAATTCGTTTTCTAAGTCAACGTTAACGATTTTTACATCATAATCTAGTGTCTTTTCAATTTTTTGGATTAAAATGGTTAAATCGGTGATAGTAATTTTTCCATCCATATTCATGTCGGCAAATTCTAATTTATCCCCTGCTAGTTTTAGTAAATCCACTAAATGTAATTCGAGTAAACTTACATCGGCATAATTAATTTCAGAATCGCCGTTTAGTTCTCCTTTTTTGGCAAAGTCAAAGGCATAAGCACATGTGGTTCCTATAAACTCTGTTAGAATGATGCCTAAAAGCAATAATGATAAATTGATACTTCGATTTTTATTTTTATGTTTTATATATAAGGTTATGATTGCTATAAGTTGAATTAAAATTAATAAGAGTAATATAGAGTATTTGAAAGTTGTTTTTTGTGGTTTTGCTGGCTCATTATTTTGATTTGGTGTTTTTTCTGGAAAAGTTGTTGGTTTATCTGTTTGGTTTGGCTTTTCATTCTGATTGTTTTCGCTATCTATTGCATCTTTTATATCATTAGGATTTTTGTTTATGTCTGTATTTATGGTATTTCCCGCTAACACATCTGATGGTTTGGTGTTATTTATAATACTTTCTCCTTGATTTGGTTTATTAGGAGTTGTTGGTGTGGTCGGCTCCGTTGGAATTGTTTGTTGTTCTTTTACAATATTTAAAGTTATATCGGTATCGTTTAATATGATATCTTTCTTTCCTTCAGAAGTCGTTATATCTTTTATTTTAACCATTGTTTTAGTAGCTTCTACATCTTTTTTTGCTTTTAATCTAAATTTAACGACATTTTCTTCTGTTTTTGTACCTACTTTTCGAAAGGCAATAAATTGGCCATTTTGGGTATTGTATTTTAATCCTTCCCAATTATTTTGGCATGCAAAATCTGTTTGAACCATTTCTTCAAATATATTTTTATCATATTCAAGTGTTCCTTTAAAAGCATTAAGTCCTTTTTTTACTTCTTGAAAATTATTGAAGGAAAAAGTGATTTCTACCGTTTCCTCTGCTTTTATTTCTAAAGTAGAAGAAGAGAGTTGTGCATCTAATCTTACTTCTGCTATTACCGTTGTTATAGTAATTATATTTATTATTAAAAATGTTAATATCCCAATACTTACTTTTTTCATACTCTTTACTCCCTATTATTATTTTGATTTTTTACAATTCTATCTTAGTCGAAAATTAAAGTTTTTTCAACCAAATTTCGGTTTTTTTGGTTTATTAATTATTATTTTTTCTTATACTTTTTCTATTTAAAATTGTATTAAATAAGAGAAAAGCACTTAATTTACTTTTAGTAGACTAAGTGCTGTTTTATTAAGTATTCTCTATTTTAATTATATGCAAATTTTGTTGCTATATTCTTAAACCTTTTTTAAGTAGTGCAATATACTTTCTTTAGGTTTTTTATCACTATGGTGCTGGAAACAAGACTCGAACTTGCGACCTACGCGTTACGAGGGCGTTGCTCTACCAACTGAGCTATTCCAGCAAGCAAATTAATTATAACAAAAATTTTTAGAATAAGCATCTTTTTTAATAGACCTGTCCGGAAAGCTTTTAAGAATTATTTAAGTTATAAATACCACA
>CARMXJ010000026.1 GCA_949025205.1 uncultured Bacilli bacterium
AAAAAAGAGTCTTATGATTTTAAAATTTTTTTAAATTTTAAAATCCTTTTTTATTTGAAAATTTTGACTTACTCCTTCTCCTGTATTGGGATGTTTACTAGAATAAACAGAGTCAATTATAAACAATAAAGTAAGTACAATACACAAAATAACTTTTATATTGGGTTTTATTTTTTCAAAAATACTATCAAGAAAAGGAGCAGCAAAATAGATAAATGCACAACCTCCTAAGCCAAAAACAATTAAACCTTCTAAACAAATACGACCATGTAAGTTTAAGAAAAATCCATCATAATCCCAATATCTTAAGTTTTTAAAAGTCTCTAAGTACCAACCTGTAGCGTATTCAATCGTGCCACAAACGATAATAGCAAGAAGAAATGTTAAAATTGGATTGTTTCTGCATTTTTTTAATAAAATTAATAATAAGATTAATCCCCAACCGTATATAGGAAGCCAGGGTCCATGCAGGGAGCCACGATTTACAAAGGAACCGTATTGAAATAGATGAAGACCTACTTCCCAAATCCATCCAGTAACTCCTGCTGCAAAAAACATTAAAATGAGAGAGTCTATTTTATAGTTTTTATTATAATTGGTATGTAACCATTTTTTTGTTTCGGTTTCTTTAAAAAGTCCATTTTCACTCGGGTAAAGTTCTCCTGTTTTCTCTAAATAGATATCCTTTAAAGAAGTAACATTTTCTATTTCTTTTTCTTTTGCATATTCCCTTACTTGCATGTAGAATTCTGCCATACAGCATTTTTTATAAGGAGTTGTAAAAATAATACCGATTAAGTGAAAACTTAGGATATCTAAAATATACCAACCCATCAATGAAATATCGAGTTTAAATAACAACCACTTGTGACCTTGCATCATTTCTCTTGATAATTTAATTGCTTCTTTTCCTTTAAGATTAGGATTCTCTGCTAAAATGTAAGGGACTAAATAGTAAGAATAGTGTTTAATAACGCCACCAAAAATCGTTAAAAACCAAAGCCATTCTTGCAGTGTTTTTCGCATCATAGCAAGACTTATGTTCTTTTCCTTTTTTACTTTGTAAGGAAATAAAAGACGATGAAAATTGGTCTTTTTATAATTTCTATTTTCTAAAAAAAACCTTGCTTCTCCAACCTTTAAAACATTTTGAATGAGAAACCAATAAAGAAAGGTTAAGATGGCGCCTAAAAGTATAATGATACTTGCCCAAACCCTTTCATGAAAAATAAGTTGATTAAAGGAGTTTAGAAGTCCAAAGATGAAGTTACCAGATGACGTGATATTATTAAATACATTGGCAAGTACTCCTCTTGTTGGTTTATAAGAAGAAATACTTGTGTTAATATTTCCAATAGCTTCTATGGTGTCATTTACAATTTCAGAATTAATGGAAGTTGTAAATGGCTCGTTTTGAATGGTAAAAGTATTATTTTGATACGTTATCAAATGTTTTTCTGTTATTTTATAAGAACCTAAAATAATTGCTATAAAAAAAGTGATAGCAACACATCGCCAGTAATTTTTTTTTAATGTTTGTCTTGCTTGTTTTTTTGTTTCTTTTATACTTCTCATAAAACGACCTCATAAAAGTTGTATTTTTATGTTTCCATCTTATATTTTTTTATTGGTTTTGTCAAATCTCATCTTTCATATACTTTAATAAGTTGGTGATGTATGGATAATTTATTTTCTTATTTAAAATGGCGAGGAGATTTATCGTTTGCAAGTAGTCCTTTTAATGAAATTGATAATGCTATTTTATGTGCTTTTTCTTATATTAAGATAGAAGATTTGATGAGTGAGAAAAATATTTTTTCGATTCATGAATTATATCCCAAATACCAAAAGAGTGAAAAAAAAGAAAGTATTTTATTAAAAAATCAAAATACTTTGTTTTCTTTGCTTAGTGAGAGTAAACGCTTTCAAAATATGAAAGTAGCTAAATTGGTAAAAGAATCTTCTGAATCAAGTGAAAAGCAGTTTTGTGCTATGACTTTTGTTTTAAACGAAGAAGAACTTTTTATAGCTTTTCGAGGAACGGATTCTACTTTAACAGGTTGGAAAGAAAATTTTAATTTGAGTTTTTTAGAGGAAATTCCCTCTCAAAAAAGAGCGGTAAGTTATTTAGAAGATATTGCAAATCATACGAGAAAAAATGTAATAGTGGGTGGGCATTCTAAAGGTGGAAACTTGGCCATGTATGCGTATGTCTTTTGTAAGGATGAAGTAAGAAAGAGAATAAAGAAAGTATATAATAACGATGGGCCAGGACTTAGTAAAGAGATAGTAGGGAATGAAAAAATAAAAGAAATGGAAAAAAATATTATCACTTTTTTGCCTAAATCGAGTATTATTGGAAATCTTTTTGAAAATGATTCAGAAATTAAAATTATAAAAAGCAATAGTATTGGAATTTTAGAACATGACCTGTATACATGGAAGGTAGAAGGGAATCATTTTTTGTATGCCAAAGAATTTGATAAAAAGACAAAAGAATTGTGTTTGTTTCTAAACGAAAAGATAAATGAAATTCCCGATGCGAAGAAGAAAAAAGTCATTGATTTTGTTTATGATTTATTAGAATCTTTTGGAGTAGTCGATATAGAAGAAATGGTTCAGAATATTGGAAAAAATCATAATTTGTTAAAAAAATACAATATTTCATTAGAAGACATGCAGTATGTTTGGAAAATGATGCCTATTGTAGTAGAAATTTTTAAAAAATTGTAAATGTATGTTAAAATAGATATAGAATTAAAAGATTAGGAAGAACCATTTATGCTGAAGTCAAATAAAAACGATATTTTCACATTTTATAAACAAACGAGTTGTTTTACGGATTTAGGAAAGTATAAAACTTTTGCTAAAAAACTTCCCAATTCTATTGAAAAGCTATGTTTGTTACAAAGGCATCAAATTATTCATCCTTTTGATTTAGGTGATGAAGAGCAAAGAAAAGATACAGAAAACTTTTATGGGGATATGACATGCATTCCACGAACAAGTTTATGCTATGAAAACGATTTATTTCCAACAGCACAAGCCATGCTAGCAGAGCTGTTACGAAGAGATAAAAAGTATTCTATGAATAGAGAAATTCAAAATAAAATTCATGTTTGCTGTCGTGAAAATGCTATATTGCTTGCTAGTATTTTAAAAGCAAAAGGGATTCCTGCTCGAGTGCGTAGTGGATTTGCTTTTTATGTAACAAAACTTTCCTCGGCAGGAGACCATTGGATTACGGAGTATTATCATAAAAAAGAAAAGCGTTGGATTTTGGTAGATGCCGATATGTATTTTTCTAAAGATATATTAGAGGAATATGCTATTGATTTTAATTTGTTGGATATTCCTCGAGAACAATTTATTTTTGGAGCAGAAGCTTATTTAAAATTGCGTAAAGGTATTTTAAAGGAAGAAGAAATTTATTATGCTTCTAATCCTTTTACATATGGTTTAAAAGGAGCTCTTCATGGTTTATTTTACGATTTTCATTCTTTAATGAACAATGAAATTATTTTTTTACATCTTCCAAAATATATAGTGGATGCTAAGTTAGAATTAACAGAAGAGGAATATAAAGAGTTAGACCATTTAGCAGAACTTATGTTAGATGTGAATACAAATTTTCATGAACTTTTGCATATTTGGAATACAAAAGAAAAATTTCGGATTATGAAGGGTGGATTAAATTAAGAAAATTGTTATACATCACATAATCAAAAAGCTATAATAAAGTTAGGAGTAAAAAATGGAATTAGATAAAGCAATAAAATTAAGAAGAAGTATTCGTGCTTTTAAAAATGAAGATATTTCTAATGAAATAATTTTAGAGATACTTGATGCGGGTCGGTTAGCACCATCTGCAAAAAATCGCCAACCATGGCAATTTGTAGTTGTTCGTGAGTTTATTAAAAATAAAATAGCAGATATAATGATTGATTGCGTTTCACGTAGTACAGAAAAAGAGGAAAGAAAAAGACTAGGTTGTCCTAGTAGTGTATTAGCAACTGCAAAAGTGATTAAAGAAGCTCCTATTTTGGTTTTAGTGTTTAAAGAAAAAGATGATAATTGGTTAATAGGAGATAATTTATCTATTGGGGCTTGTATTGAAAACATTATTTTGCGAGCAACTGATTTAAATTTAGGTTCATTATGGATTCGAGATGTTGCCTATACAAAAGAGGAAATTTCATCATTAGTTGGTTATGAACATTTAGAATTAAATTCTGCTATTTCAATTGGATATGCTAATCAATTTCCTTCTGCAAGACCTAGAAAAGCTTTGGAAGAAATTGTAAATTTTGTAAACTTTTCTATTGAAAAAGCTACTTCTGAAAATATAGAGAGTATTTTACAAATTATCAAAACGAGGTGTGAATGGTTTTTAGAAAAAAAGATAGACCAATGGAATCCGGCTTCTTATTTAAAAAAGTACGATGAAAATTATTTTTTAGAACAACTAACAAATGGAAATGAGTTATATGTTGCTAAAATAAATGAAAGAGTAGTTGGTGTCATGTTAATTAAATTTTCAGATACTACTTATTGGAAAGATGATGGAAAAGCTATATACATTCATCATTTAGCAAGTGAATTTTCTGGGGGGGTTGGCTCTATGCTATTAAAATATGCCATTGATTTAGCTAAAAAATATAACAAAGATTATGTAAGATTGGATTGTAAAAAAAATAATGAAAGATTAAATACCTATTATAAAGAAAATGGTTTTGCTCTAAAAGGAAATGGAGAAGTGGGAAGTTATTCTTATCATTTGTGGGAGATGAAGGTAAAATAAATGATAGAACAAGAAATTATGCAAATCATGGATACCATTGCCTACGGATTTCCGGACAAAAAAGGAGCTAATATTTTAGAAGAGAACCCAGAAAAATATGAGGATGCGTTTCGTGATTTTTATTATTTACAAACACCAGAGGAATTATTACAAAGTAAGTGTGGAGTATGTTTTTGCCAAGTGGAACTTGAAAGAAAATTATTTTTGGAAAAAGAACTTCAGGTAAAAACGTATTTTATTTGTACTTATGATAAGGAAAATTTACCGAGTCATACTTTTTTGACTTATGAATCACATGGAAAATTTTATTGGTTTGAGCATTCTTGGGGTGAATACAGAGGTATTCATGAATATGATACTTTAAAGGAACTTTTGTTAGATGTAAAGAAAAAATTTATAAACAGCCATGAAGCGAGTCGGGATGCATATACTTTTGTGTATGAATACCAAAAACCTCCTTTTCATATTAATTGTGATGGTTTTTATGCTTACATGGAAACCCAAAAATTAATGAAATTAAATGAGCCACTTTATTTTTATCATATTATTGATAAAACAGCTGATATGAAAAAAGGAATTCTTAGTTTACAATATATGTATGACCATAAACTGTATCGGTTATTTGATGAAAGTACAGAAAAATATTTAGAACGAATTGTTGGCGCTTGGAATATACCAAAATATAAAGGTTTACCTACTAACTCTTTATCAAGAGAAGAAGTATTGGATGCTTTGGTTCGGTTTCGTGGGGATTATGGAACTCGTTATCTTTATTTTTTTCGTTATCCTTTGTATAAAGAATTGGGAAGAAAAATAAAAGATTTATTGGAAGTGAAAGATATTTATCGCATTAATATACAAGATGAGGAAGTCCAAAAGCAAATTGTGGATATCTTTTACGGATATGAAGAAAACGATAGTGATAATAAAGAACTTACAAAAGAATATTATGAGCAAGTGAGTCGTGAAGAATATTTTTCAAAATATGACGATAGTCTAGCTATGAATTTTTCTAAACTAAATCATATTGCAGTTGCTTTTTTAAATGATTTTTGTCCAATCGAATTTTTAGAAAAAGTTGTGGAAGAGTGAAATCTTTGTGAAAGAATGGTGAAACTTCTTTCTTTTTTTTGTTAGGACATTGACAATTTTTTTAAATTAGCATAATATGTATCATGGTAATTTAAAGTAGGGATTCGATATGGAAGAGGATAGTTTATTGTACCAAATCAAAGCAATAGATAAACAAATTATTCGTTTGTTTCTTTTGGAAGAAAATATCTGTGGGAATTTTTCTATTCCAACACCGACCCAATTTCAAATTATGGAATATATTTTAAAACATCCCAATGATTCGATTTATCAAAAAGATTTAGAGGATGTTTTAAAACTTCGAAGAGCAACTGTATCAGGCGTTTTGAAAACGATGGAGAAAAATCATCTTATTAAACGCGTGATTGGTAAACAAGATGCGAGAGTAAAAGAAATTATTATGGAAGAGCATGTTAAAAATTTATGTATGCATCATTTAACGAAGGTTATGCGTATCGAAAAATTGCTAATGCAAAATATTTCGAAGCAAGAACAATTAGAATTTATGCGAATTCTTAAAAAAATGCAAGAAAATATAAATGAATTTTTAAAAGAAAGGACAAAAGAAAATGCTAAAGTTAATTAAAAATTTTAATAAAAAAGAGTGGGGGCTAGTACTTGTAAGTTTAGTACTGATTGTTTTTCAAGTTTGGTTGGATTTAAAAATGCCTGATTATATGGCAGAGATTACAAAACTTGTCCAAACCGAAGGAAGCGCTATGGCAGATATTTTGAAAAATGGAGGTTTCATGCTTTTGTGTGCTTTTGGAAGTTTACTCGCTGCTATTTTTGTGGGGTATTTGGTTTCTCATTTGGCAAGTTCTTTTTCTATGAAAGTGAGAAAAAGGTTATTTACAAAAGTAGAAGAGTTATCAACACATGAAGTAAAACAATTTTCAACCAATAGTTTAATTACAAGGACCACAAATGATATTACCCAAGTAGAAATGTTAATTGGTATGGGATTACAACTTTTAATTAAAGCTCCAATCACAGCTGTTTGGGCGATTACAAAAATTTTAAATAAATCATGGCAATGGAGTGCTGTTACGGCTGTGGCTGTTTTAATCCTTTTGTCGGTGATTGGAACTTTGATGGTCATTATTTTGCCAAAATTTAAAATTGTTCAAAAATTAATTGATAGTGTAAATGGTGTGATTCGGGAGCACTTGACAGGAATTCGTGTGGTTCGAGCTTTTAATGCCGAAGGTTACCAAGAAGAGAAATTTGATGCTGTCAATACAAAACTTACGAACCAACAATTGTATAATCAAAAGAAATTTGCGTTTTTATCCCCTGTTATGTATTTGGTTATGAATTCTTTAACTTTAGTGATTTATTTTATTGGAGCTTATTTAATTAAAGATGCATTAATGGTGGATAAAATTGGTTTATTTGGAGATATGGTTGTATTTTCTTCCTATGCTATGCAAGTCATTATGTCGTTTTTGATGCTTGCTATGATTTTTATGATGCTTCCAAGAGCACAAGTATCTGCTAGTCGTATCAACGAAGTTTTAGATACTGAAATTAGTGTTTTGGATGGTACAATTGATACAGATACTACTAAAGAAGTAGGAACAGTTGAATTTAAAAATGTTTCGTTTAAATATCCAGATGCGGAAGAATACTTGCTTAAAGATATTTCTTTTAAAGTAAATAAAGGAGAAACGATTGCTTTTATTGGGTCTACGGGAAGTGGTAAATCTACATTAATCAATTTAGTGCCGCGTTTTTATGATGCTACCGAAGGAGAAGTTTTGGTAGATGGCGTAAATGTAAGGGATTACAAATTGGAATATTTGTATAATAAACTAGGCTATGTCCCTCAAAAAGCAGTTATCTTTAATGGAAGCGTTTCGGAGAATGTAGCTTATGGTGAAAGCTTAAAAGAGAAAACAGAAGAAAAAGTAAAAGAAGCGATTCGTGTTGCCCAAGCAAGTGAATTTGTTTTAAAAATGGATGATGCTTATGAAACCCAACTGGCAAGTGGAGGAACGAATATTTCGGGAGGGCAAAAACAAAGACTCGCTATTGCTCGTGCGATTGCTAGAGAACCAGAAATTTATATTTTTGATGATAGTTTTTCCGCACTTGATTATAAAACAGATGCTATTTTACGCCAAGAGTTAAAGAAATATACGAGGGATGCAACAAGTTTGATCGTGGCCCAAAGGATCGGAACCATTATGAATGCCGATAAAATTGTTGTTTTGGATAACGGATTGTGTGTTGGTATGGGAACGCATAAAGAATTATTAAAAAATTGCGAAGTGTATAAACAAATCGCTTTATCGCAATTATCAAAGGAGGAACTTTTAAATGGCAGCAAATAGAAATCCTAGAAGACCTGGGCCTGGACATGGTCCTGCTCCAGCAGAAAAAGCGCGTGATTTTAAAGGAGCCATTACGAGGTTAGTAAACGAATTAAAACATTTTCGAGTGCTTATTGTAGTTGCTCTTATTTTAGCAGCAGCTGGTTCCATTCTCTCTATTTTTACTCCTAATATTTTGTCGGATTTAACGGATGAAATTTCCAAAGGACTCGTTGTTAATAGTGAAAATTTAGAAATGCTATCGAAAAGTGTCGCCACTTCTTTAGAGGAAGAAACTTTAAAAGAGACACTTCCTGATGTGTTAGCCATCGATTTAAGTGAAAATACTACGGGTTCTATCCTTGCTTCTTCTGCCATGCCAAAAGAAGAGATGGAGCATTTTGGGGTATTCTTAAAAACAGTAAAAGAAAATCCAGAAAAGATGATAGAATCTCTTGCCACTTTATCAGACAACATTTTAGCTCGTTTGCTTCCTACTAGTACCTATAAAAGAAACATAATCACTTCTGAGGAGAAGATAGCATTTTTAAAAAGCTTAGAGAATAAACAAAATATTGTTATGTCAGATAGTATTGCCAATGCTTTGCTTCCTACTATTGATAAGGATGGCTTTGCCATTACAGGGACAGAGCAAGTAGAATTTTTAAAAAGAATGGGAGAACTTTCAACTGATGCTTCTGTAAATGAATTATATCAAAAAATAGATGAAATGCCAGAAAGTGTCCAAAAATTTGTAAAACCTTTTATGGATATAGATAAAATCAAAAGCATTGCGATTGTTATTGTTTGTATTTTAGTTTGTAGTGCCATTTTTACTTATATTGAATCTATTTCTATGACTATTGTTTCGAATAATTTTGCCAAAGGGTTACGAACAAGAATTTCTAAAAAGATTAATAGATTGCCGTTATCTTATTTTGATAAAAACCAAACAGGAGATATTTTGTCGAGAGTTACAAACGACATTGATACGATTGCGCAATCGATGAACCAATCTTTAGCAAGCTTAGTAAGTGCCATTACTTTGTTTATTGGAACGATTATTATGATGTTTGTTACCAATGCACTTATGGCTATTACAGCGATTGTGTCTAGTTTACTAGGATTTATCTTTATGTTTATGGTTCTTGGAAAATCGCAAAAATATTTTAGTGAAAAACAAGAGCAACTCGGAGCTTTAAATGGACATATTGAAGAAGTGTATTCTGGATTAAACGTGGTAAAAGCTTACAACGGAAAAAAAGCATCCGATGAAAAATTTAATCTTTTAAATGAAAAGATGTATACTGCCAATTGGAAGAGTAGTTTTTTATCAGGACTTATGATGCCCATGATGAATTTTATTGGAAACTTTGGATATGTTGCTGTATGTATAGTAGGAGCTCTTCTTGCTATGAATGGTAAAATTAGTTTTGGAGTTATTGTTGCTTTTATTTCTTATGTCAGGTTATTTACATCGCCGCTTTCTCAAATTGCTCAAGCGATGACTTCTTTACAATCAACGGCAGCAGCAAGTGAAAGAGTATTTGAACTTCTGGATGAAAAAGAAATGCCTTTAGAAAATACAAAGAAAAAATTACAAAAAGAAGATGTTAAAGGAAATATTGAATTTGACCATGTAGTCTTTAAATACGAAGGCAATGACAAACCGACAATCAAGAATTTTACAGCGAAAGCATCAAGTGGAGAGAAAATTGCTATTGTTGGTCCAACGGGGGCAGGAAAAACTACGATGGTAAATTTACTTATGAAGTTTTATGATATTGATTCTGGAGAAATAAGAATTGATGGTGTTTCTACTAAAGAACTTACCAGAGAAAATATTCATGATTTATTTACAATGGTTTTGCAAGATACTTGGCTATTTAGTGGAACGGTAAAAGAAAACATTATTTATAATCGTAAAGACGTAAGCGATGAAAGAGTAATAGAAGTTTGCAAAACAGTAGGACTTGACCATTTTATTAAAACTTTACCTAAAGGATACGAATCAGATATTACAGATAATGATTCCGTTTCTGCAGGGCAAAGACAACTTCTTACAATCGCAAGAGGAATGATTGAAGATGCTCCTTTTCTTATTTTAGATGAAGCAACTAGCAATGTAGATACAAGAACAGAAGAGTTGGTGCAAAAGGCCATGGATAAGTTAATGGAAGGAAGAACATCCTTTATTATCGCCCATCGTTTGTCTACGATTAAAAATGCTGATTTAATATTGGTTATGAAAGATGGAAATATTATTGAAACCGGAAATCATGAGGAATTAATGGAACAAAACGGTTTTTATGCTGAATTATACAATTCACAATTTGAAAATTCTTTATAATCATTAAATAGAAAAAACCACATTAGTATGTGATTTTTTTTTATCTAAGGAATATTAAATGTTTTGATTTAATAATTTTACACTTAGAGTTGCGTTATTTACAGAACCAGTTGCTGCTAATCTTGTTCCACTTTCACCAGTAGGTCCTGTTGTTTAGGGTTTAAAGTGACCCTCTAATTTTTAGTGCAAATTATTATGATACTTCTTCATCAACTTGTTTTACAGATAGTGCAGCTTGAGTTACTGTACCACTACCATTTTGACTTGGAGTAATAGCTAAATCAATTGTATCTCCCGAATTTAAAGCAATAATTATACTTCCACCAAATGTTTCTGGGTCAGTATTTGATGCAGCTACAGTTTGAAGCGTTCCAGGAATATCGTTATTATTTCTTCTTACAGCTACTCCTAAATTACCAGCAATATTTGTACTAGCAGTAATGCTATAGTTAATTTCGTAATCTCCATCCTGAGTAATATTAATAGCGCTACCAGTAGTCGTTACATTATGAAGAGGCATTTCATTTGTTAATGTAAATTGGATGGGAGTATTTTCTGTTAAAGTTATTGGTGTTGAATTAGCATTATATAAACCACCATATGCAGCTAAGCCAGCAGTACTTTCTCCTGCAGGTCCAGTAGGTCCAGTTGGACCAGTAGCACCAGTAAGTCCTTGGATACCTTGAGGTCCCGTAGGTCCGGTTGGTCCAGTAGCACCAGGTAGTCCTTGAATTCCTTGGGGTCCAGTAGGTCCAGTAGGTCCGGTAGCACCAGTAAGTCCTTGGATACCTTGAGGTCCCGTAGGTCCGGTTGGACCAGTAGCACCAATAAGTCCTTGTATACCTTGAGGTCCAGTAGGTCCAGTTGGACCAGTAGCACCAGTAAGTCCTTGGATACCTTGAGGTCCAGTAGGTCCGGTTGGTCCAGTAGCACCAGGTAGACCTTGTATACCTTGAGGTCCAGTAGGTCCAGTTGGTCCAGTAACACCAGGTAGCCCTTGAATTCCTTGAGGTCCAGTAGGCCCCGTAGGTCCGGTAGCACCAGGTAGACCTTGTATACCTTGAGGTCCAGTAGGTCCAGTTGGACCAGTAGCACCAGGTAGTCCTTGGATTCCTTGAGGTCCAGTAGGTCCGGTTGGTCCAGTAGCACCAGTAAGTCCTTGGATTCCTTGAGGTCCAGTAGGTCCTGTAGGTCCAGTAGCACCAGTAAGTCCTTGAATTCCTTGAGGTCCAGTAGGTCCAGTTGGACCAGTAACACCAGGTAGTCCTTGGATTCCTTGAGGTCCAGTAGGCCCAGTTGGACCAGTAACACCAGGTAGACCTTGTATACCTTGAGGTCCAGTAGGTCCAGTTGGACCAGTAACACCAGGTAGTCCTTGAATTCCTTGAGGTCCAGTAGGTCCGGTTGGTCCAGTAGGTCCCCCAGCAGGCCCTGTAGGTCCAGTAGGTCCGGTTGGACCTGGAATAGGTCTACCACCACAGCAACAACCAGTAGGTTTAAAATTACAAGCAAAGTCATTTACTAAATCTACTGCACGGTTGTATGCTGAACTATAATTATCATTTGTATTCATTTTTTCCTCCTTCTAATATAAATTATGAAGAACTGAAATACTTGAAAGTGCGATTAACATAAGTAAATAAAAATTAAAATATCATTCATACTAATAAAAGGTGATATTTAAATGAATTATCCAAAATTTAATCAAGAATTATTTCATTTTATTACAAAAGCAACTTGTTCGTTTACAGGGATAAAAGAAATTAAAAAAATTTTGCATGAAAGCCATTTTATAGAATTAATGGAAAATGAAAAATGGATGTTAAAACCAAATGAAAAATATTTTGTAACTCGAAATGATGCTTCTATTATTGCTTTTACAACAGGAAAAAATGAAAGTTTTAATATTACTTGTACACATATTGATACTCCTTCTTTTTCCATAAAGCCCAAAAATGAAATTTATGAAAAAAATTATTTGAAAATAAATATAATGCCATATGGTGGTTTATTGAACTATGCTTGGTTGGATGAAGCTTTATCTATTGCAGGTCGAGTTGTTTTAAAAAAGAAAAATAAGTATTATAAAGAAATTATTGATTTAGAAAAGCCTTTATTATGTATTCCAAGTGTTGCCATTCATCAAAATGCAAATGCCAATGAAAATTTAAAATTAAATAACCAAGAAGATATGCTTCCTATTCTTTCATTAGAAAATGAAAAGGATGCAATAAAAAAATTGATTTCCAAAACTATTCCTATTTCAAAGGACGTAGAAATATGTGATTATGATTTATTTTTATATTCTACATATCAACCAGAATATTTTGGGATGCACGATGAATTTATACTTTCTCCAAGAATTGATGATTTAACATGCACATTTAGTGCTTTAAAAGGATTTTTAGATTCTAAAGATAATGAAAATATGAATCTTTTTTGTTCTTTTAATAGCGAAGAAATAGGAAGTCTTACGAAAGAGGGAGCAGATTCTTCCTTTTTAATGGATATTTTAAAAAGAATAGCAGCTGAGCTGGATAAAGATATTTCTATTTTAATTAATAATTCTACGATTTTAAGTGCTGATAATACCCATGCTACCCATCCTAATCATCCTGGAAATAGTGATATTAACAATGAAGCATTGTTAAATAAAGGAGTTGTTATTTCCAAAGATGCCTCGTCTACAACAGATTCGATTACTTCTTCTATCTTTAAAGGAATTTGTGAAAAAGCAAAGGTTCCTTATCAAGACTTTGTGACTAAAAACGATATGAGTAGTGGAAGTACTTTGTCTGGCATCAGTTTAAGACATGTTAGCATTGATTCGATTGATATTGGACTTGGACAACTAGCTATGCATGGTGCTAAAGAGATTATAGGAAGCAAAGATTCTTATTATTTGTATTTAGCTTTCAAAAAATTTTACGAAACAAAAATAAGCAAAAAAAAAGATAGAATTGAATTCAATTAATCTTCTGATGTGTTATTTTTAATATTATTTAATTCTTCATAAATTTTATCAATGGCGTCGAGTAAAAAATCAACTTCTCCTCTTTGTGTTTGGTTACTTACATTGCTATTTGTTGTAAAAGGACCTCCTCCTTGTTTACTTTTTTGACTATTAATGTTTATGTTATTGTTTTCAATTCGAGATTCAATTAATTGTTGTTGGGCAGCATTGGTAGATAAGTATTGGCCGAGTAGCATAAACCAGTTTCCTAAGGAATTCTGTTCGTTGGCATTCAAATCTCCTACTAGAACAATTCCTATGGCTACTGCAATTAAATTGTAGGTAGTAGGGTGAATATTTGGAGGAAAGTTGTTCATTATTGGTTGTCCTCCTTATATTTTATTCTATTCTTATAAACAGTTATTCAGTATTATTAATTTATATTTGAATTGAGATTTGGTTGGCAATTCTTAGGATTTATGATATTATTTTTGTAAGCCGATTTAGTACAGTGGCAGTACAGATGCATGGTAAGCATCAGAGAAGAGTTCAATTCTCTTAATCGGCACCATTGGGAAATCTGTTCTAACTTTTTAGAACTTTATATACAAAAGTATCAATTTCAAAAGAAGTTGATATTTTTTTGTGATTAGAGAAAGGACAGATAAAAATGGTAAGTATAGTTAGTAAAGAATTACACTTTGATGAAGAACTGAAAAAGAAAATAGAATTTATATGTGATTTTTGTAATACAAAGCCAACTATAATAAATGGGTGTATTAAGAATATTAAGCGAACAAATCTATCATATATCGAACCACATAGGGTTATTATTAAAGGTATTACTTTTCTAGTTTTTAATTATTCTAAAACTATGTATGTTGGAAGTCTAGCAAATTCCCTAGAAATAAAAGATTTAGAAAGTTTTATTAAATCAATAGATTAAATGTATTAAAACTTAATCAACTTCTCTTAAAATGCCTTTGAATAGGCAAAATTTGGTAAGTATGTCTTGACTTTAAGATTTAAATATCTATAATAAGAAAGCAAGAAACAAGTTTTATGTTTTTGGGGGTTAATATGAAACGAAGTTTGAATTATATTAATTGGGCTTATTTAGATTTTAAGAGGTGTCAAAGACATAAAAATATTTAATGTGTCTTTGTCGCCTCTTTTTAGGTTTCAAAGATAAAAAGGAGGATTAAAAAATATGAGTGATGAAAAGAAAATTGCAGGAATTTACATAAGAGTTTCAACAGAGGATCAAGCCAGAGAGGGTTTTAGTTTACCAGAACAAGAAAAAAGACTTCGTGCAATGTGTGAGTATAAAGGATATGGGATTTATAAAATCTATAAGGATGCTGGAATAAGTGCAAAAACTGGTAATCACAGACCAGCATTTGAAGAATTACTTGAAGATATTAAGAACAAAAAATGTAATACTATTGTTGTTTTAAAATTAGATAGATTAACTCGTTCAGTTTATGATATGGAGCATATCATGAAGTTTTTAGATGAAAATAATGCTTATCTAGATTGTGCAAATGATGATATTAATACTACAAATGCTAATGGTAAAATGGTTGCAAGACTTCTAACAACAGTTTCACAAAATGAAATAGAAAGAACAAGTGAAAGAACTAAAATAGGTTTAGCAGGTGCGATTGCTTCTGGGCATATTCCACATAAAAGTCCATTAGGTTATAAAAGAGATGGAAAAATACTAGTACCAGATTTAGCAACGAAAGATATTATTGTTAGAATATTTAATCTATATTATGAGGGTAATTCTTACCAAACAATAGCCAATATTTTTAAGAAAGAAGAAGTATTAGGTAGAACAAATTGGTATGACTCTACTATTCAGAAAATATTAGAAAATGAAATATATAAAGGTGATTTTGTTCATGGTAAAAGAACTAAAAATCCAACTTATTATAAAGATGTAGTTGAGCCACTTGTATCAAAAGAATTATGGGAAGAATGCCAAGTTCAAAAGAAAAAGAATTCTAGAAGTTATAAAAGAACATTAGAATATCTATTCTTACAAAAATTAAGATGTCCTAAATGTAATCGTATTTTAGGTGGTAAAGCAACTACCAAGAAAAATGGTAAAGCATACTTTTATTACTATTGTAATGATTGCAAATTAACCATTAAAGAAAGTGAAATTGAAAAAGAAATTGAACATTTTATCAATGATATTTATGAGTATGATAGTATCGTTAATCAAACACTACTACCTATGATAAAAACTAAAGTAGAAAATCCAAAAGAAGAAATACAAAAAGAAATATCTAATCAAAATCAAAAACTAGAAAGAATTAAAAAAGCATATGTTAATGGAACATTTAAGTTGGAAGAATATGATGAAGAAAGAAAAATAGTTGAAACAACAATTACTGAACTAGAAAACAGATTAAATGAGTGTGAAGTATGTGATGTTCTACAATTTACACCAGAAGATATTTTAATTAAAAGAGATATTGATTATATTAATCAAATACTTTATCCGGAAGAATATAAAGAAAGAAACTTTAACTGGGAAGAACTATCACGAGAAGAAAAAGCAAATCTAGTTATGAATTATATTGATGAAATAAAACTATATGAAACCTCTAACCACGAGTGCAAAGTAGATGAAATATTTTTTAGAGAAAGTATTGCTAAACCATGTAATGAATTATATGATGCAGGATATATTGATAAAAAAGATTATGCTCTAATGGGTAATGTAGTTACAAAATTGAGATTTAGTGAATACCTACCATTTGATAAAGTTAGCCAACATATTTTTAGATTAAGAGAATTTTATAATGTAGGTTATTTTGAAGCAACCTATTATTATGATAATAAAGTTATGTTCTTTAATGGATATGAAGAACGAAGAATTGTGAGAATATTTCCACTTGAAGATTATAGAAAAATGGATAAAATCGAACAATTAAAATTAGGTGTTATCTATGTTAAAGATGGAGATAAATCTATATTAGAAGATGAAGAAAATGTATTTGAATATATACCACCAGTTGTTAATTCGGCTGAATATGAATTAGATGAAGAAACAAAGAAAAAGAGAGAACAAATTGAAAAGGAATGGAATGAAATTCAAAAGAATAATTAAGATTTTTTGTTAACTTTTTTGCAAAAAAGTTATAACAATCGTGGTAAGTTTTGTTTACGAAGTAAATGAAATTAGCGATAGATTGTTCAAAAGTCTTATGTATATGTAGTTTTATTTCATTACGAAGTTTTGAAATATTACGAAATAAGACAGGTGGATTCTAAGGTTGCCTAAACCTTAGCCCCCAGATTTTGATGCTTGCGTCAAAATCTATAGGGGGTTAGAGATTTTGACAGAGCCAAAATTAATCTACTATAAATAGTAGGACTCTGCTTTAAAGGGGGGAATATAGAAATATGGATGCTAAAGAAGAATTATCTTATTCATTACATTTAAGTAATGATAAAAATAAATCAAAGAAAGCAAGAAGAAGTGTAAAAAATACTGAAACTGGAACCACTTCTCTATCTAATAATGCAATACAAAATCATCAACAACTATCAAAAGTTGATAAGCATAATTTGAGAAAATATGATGAAGAACAAGAATTAATTTGCACGATTAAGGGCACTTCTTCTATTGTAGAAGATACCAAGAATTTGTATTTAGAATTGTTTGAAGATGCAAGAATTAAATATAACGAAAAGCAAACTAGAAATGATAGAAAGATAGAAAACTATTTTAATCATATTTCAAATGATAACAAGCGAGATCTTGCTTGTGAGATTATTATTGAACTTGGAGATATGGACTTCTGGGTTGATAAAGATGATAAATTTAAAAAGAAGATGGTAGAAGTTTTTAAAGAACAAATATTAGATTTAGAAGAAGTTGTACCTAATTTTAAGATAGCAAATGCCACCATTCATTTTGATGAATCTAGTCCACATCTACATATTGTTGGTGTACCATTTAAAGATGGAATGAAAAATGGTATGTCTAAACAAGTTGGTAAATCTGATGTCTTTAATAAAATAAGTTTAAAAGAAATTCAAG
>CARMXJ010000027.1 GCA_949025205.1 uncultured Bacilli bacterium
GAGTGGAGGATCATGGGAATATGTAATGGGAGTTATGTTAAATCAAACAAATACAGCTCCATTAAGCGGAAATTCAGGATTTACAACATTTCCAGAAGCAAAATATTATGACGCATATTTATACGATACAAGCATGACAACATATAATCGAGGAATATTAGGAGATGCCACAAAAGAGATGGGGCCTTTTGGGAGTAATAGCTATGGAACTGCAGGAACAAGAAATATTGGTTCTTGGTATAATGATGAATCCTGGTATGTAAGCTATTCTTCTAATGCCAGTTCTTCATCAGCATGGTTTATGCGGGGTGCTTATAACATCCATGGTATGGGTAGTGGTTTGTTTTGTTTTAGCAGAGATGGAACGATTAACGGAAAGGCTAGTTCTTATATAAGTTTTCGCTTGGTTTTAGCAATTTAATTCAAAAGAATAGAAAGAGTATAATAAAAAATCTTTAAGATATAAAATTACAGTGTAAATGAGTCTGTGAATAAAAAGAGGCTAAGTAGAAAAAAAATTTCACTTAGCTCTTGTTTGACATATATATTTAACCTGATAAATAAAAAGAACTGAGTAAAAATTCGTTTTTCACTCAGTCATTTTTTATTTATTTTACTTTTTCAATTTTATATACAAAAGTAGTATTTGTAACATTATTTGAACTAAAACCATTATATTCTTTGCTTAAATTTACGAGTGCTTTGGCTTTATTGCTATAGCTTTTTATAGTACTTCCGTATTTTGTAAGAGGAGTGATACCTTCTTTATTAAATTTTGAAATTCCGTTTGTTAGAGTGGTCAACTCGTTTTGTAAAGTACTTGCCCCATTTGTAAGGGTTTTACTTCCATCGTATAATTTTGTAAGCCCATTGTTTACTTGGGTAAGCCCACCATTTAATTCGTTTACTCCTTTTTGTAATTCGTTAATTTTTGTTAAATAACTCGTTAAACTTTCTACTTGTTTGAGAATAGGAGTAAGTTTATTTATTAGAGTGTCATAAGTAGTTTCATTTGCATCTAATAGAAGAATAAGTTCACAATTTGCTTTTAAGGTAAGGATATTTTCTTCTGTTCCGTTGTAGTTTACAAGCGTTGTTTTGTAGTAATTCATTAGTGTTTGGTAATCCATATTTGTTTTTGTAGTTAAAGTGTTTATTAAAGCATTTTTGGCACTTTTGTTTTTTTCTTTTAAAGTATTTAGTCCAGCTAATGAGTTTGCTACATTCGCACTTTTTATACTTTCTGCTGCTTTATTAAGCGAAGAAACCGCTGTATCTACTTCCTTTTTTAATTCTTTAGAACCTGCTTCTAATTTTCTTACGGCCTCTAAAGCTGTTTTTAAATTGGTGGACATTTCACTGCTTCCACTTGCAAGAGTTTTACTACCACTTTCTAATTCTTTGGCCCCATTTTCGATGGTATCTATACTTTCTTTTAAAGTATCTAAATTTTTAGATAAACTATTCATTTTATCAAATATTTTGAAATCGGTATCTTCAAGCATTTTTGGAGTAGCTACCATATAAATATCTGTTGTTTCAAAATTTGTTGTTTTATAAGAGATGGTAATGTCTTCTAAACTTTCTAGTTCTTCTAATTTAAAGTTGTCATACATTCCAGGACTTGCAATTCCGACAATGATATTTTTCGTACCACTGTCTACTATTTTTCCATTGTTAATTTCTAGGTCTTGGTTGTTTTCACCATCTAAAATCATGCCTAGGGTTATGACAAATGGAGTATACATTTTTGTGTGTTTTCCATTTACAAGAACAGTGTTTTCTTCGTTGTTTTTAAAATGGATTTTTATTTTAATATCTCCACTTTTTCCTAAGATGTCTTTGGCATCTACTAATTCACCATCTAAGAAGTATTCTAGTGTTACTTCAATAGGCAAGTCTTTTTCTATGCTTCCACGATAAAATATATCTTTATTATTACCGCTCCAAATAATTTGGTCTTCTTTCATGGTATAGGTTTCAAGACCATTAATGTTTAAGATATTTTTTAGTTCTGTTTCATCCGCAATTTCTTTTTGTTCTCGCACAAATAAGTGATTGGTTACAGAACTTTTTAAGGTAGTACCAGAATAGTTTAAATTGGTATACACCGTTTCTTTTTTAGTTAGAGCATTTACAGAAAATGCAGGGGTTAAGAGAATTCCGCTTATAATTAAGGGATAAATCCATTTTTTTGTTTTTTTCATTTTATAAACCTTCTTTCTTTGTTTTTGTTGTTTTCATGATGATTTTATCAAATACATGTAATAGAGCTGGGAGTAAGAATATAACGACTACCATACTAATGATAGAGCCTCTGGCAAGTAGTTTACAAATAGCTCCAATCATGTCTATTTTGGAGTATATGGCAACACCGAATGTGGCTGCGAAGAAACAGAAAGCAGATGTTATAATGGATGGAGTTGCCTCAGCCAGTGTATTTTTTAACGCTTCTTTTTTGTCTTTTGTTTTTCCTCTTTCTTCTAGGTATTTGGTCGACATTAAAATGGCATAGTCAATAGTTGCTCCTAGTTGTATTGTACCTACGACAATGGATGCGATAAAGGGTAACGTGGTACCAGTAAAGTAAGCAACGGCCATATTAGAAAGAATGGCAAATTCAATCGTACATATTAAAATAATGGGTAGACTTATTGATTTTAAGACAAACAACATTAAGATAAATATAACTCCAATAGATGCATAGTTTACCATTTTAAAGTCGTGGTCAGCAATGGTGGTTAAGTCTTTCATAAGAGGGCCTTCTCCAGCGATAATGGCATTGCTATCATATTCTTTTACTAAACCGTTTACCACACCAATTTGTTCATTTAATTCATTGGATGCAATTTCATAAGTAGAATTTAGAATGATGAGTTGGTATGTATCGTTATCGAGCATGTTTTTAATGTTTTCTGGAAACATGGAAATAGGTAGACCTAAATCTAAAATTTGTTCTGGTGATAATACCAAATCAATTCCTTCTATTTCTTTTAGACTCTCGATTAATTCTTGTCTTTCGCTCGCTTTCATATCTTTTTTTACTAAAATCATTTCCGGAGAAACAATATTAAAGTTTTGGGCTAGTTCTGTATTAGCCACCGAACTTGGTAGAGTATCCGGTAGGGATTCGTCTAACTTGTAATACACTTCTGTATGGTTGTTTCCGTATAGTGCTGGCATAAGTAGAAGTAAGAAAACAATAAGGGTAAGGGGGTAGTATTTTCTGGCAAAATTTTGAATGCCCGTAAATTTTGGGAATCTATTTTTGTGTTTTAATTTTTCAACCGCTTTTTCAAATACAAGCAAAAGAGCTGGGAATAGGGTAAGAACACATATAAGTCCACAAACCACTCCTTTGGCCATAACAATACCAATATCTGTGCCTAAGGTTAAGTCCATAGAACATAGAGCTAAGAATCCAGCGATGGTGGTAAGAGAAGAACCAACAACGGATACGAAAGTTTCGTGTATCGCTTTTTGCATGGCTTTTTTGGAATCTGTTTCTTCTCTTTTTTCGCTTTCGTATTTGTGATATAGAAATATCGAGAAGTCCATGGTAACTCCAAGTTGTAAAACGGCGGTGATGGCTTTTGTAATATAAGATATTTCTCCTAAAAAAATGTTAGAGCCTAGGTTATATAAAATGGCAACTCCGATATTTCCAAGTAAAAATAAAGGTACGATGTAAGAGTCTGTTGCCAATACTAAGACAATTAAGCAAAGAAGTACCGCAATGGCAATATAGGCATAGATTTCACGTTCTGAAAGTTCCATCGTATCTAGAACCATGGCTGTCATACCACTTACACTATTTGCATTTTCCACTGTATTTCGAAGAGCTGTAACAGCATCGATTGTACTTTGTTCAGATGTTGAACCTTCGAAAGTCACTAAAATGGCTGTTTTGTTATCAACGTACACTTTTTCTAAAATGCTACTGGGAAGCATTTCGATAGGAAAAACTGTATCAGTTACATCCGCTATACTTGCTACCATATTTACATTTGGTATTTTTCGAATTTGGTTTTCTAAGTTTACGATGTCTAAGTTTTTCTTATTTTCGACAGTAACGAATGAGAAAGCACCAATACCAAAATCGTTTGTTAAAATGTTTTGGCCTTCAATGGTTTCAATGTCTTCTGGTAAATACACCAAGATATCGTAATTGATTTTTGTGTTGTAATAACCAATACCTGCTGGTATTAATAAAAGGAAAGCAATTATTAATACAAGTACACTGTGGTTGGTTATCCAACTTGTTATTTTTTTCATAATATCCTCCATTTCGCTATGTATTTTATGATACACAAATTAAAAAATTAACAACATAAACAAGTCTATGTTGGATAATAGACACTTTTTTAATAAATGTATTTATAAATAAAAGATTTTTGTTGTTTATCTGGACAAAAGTCTTTAAAGTAGTATAATGAAGGCGGTGAAGAAAAATGCGAGAAACAAAAAAAGATTTGCGAATTGTAAGAACAAAAAAATTTTTATATGAAGCTTTAATTGTTCTTTTAAAAGAAAAACCTTTTGAAGAAATAAAAGTTTCGGACATATGCGAACAAGCTCTCATTAATCGTTCTACCTTTTATGCGCATTATAGCGATAAGTATGATTTATTAGATAGTTTTATAAAAGATGTAAAATTGTCATTAAAAGAAGAACTTGAAAAAAATAAAAATATTACCAATACCAAAGAGTATTATTTGGAAATGTTGCGCATTTTCTTTTTACATGTAGATATGCGCAAAGATTTTTATTCTGCTATTATTGTGAATAACCAAAATAGTATTGTGACAGATATGATTTTTAGTGCATTAAATGAAGAGATTCAAAAAAGAATAGAAGAAGATAGAGACTTGTTAAAGAAAAAAATACCAAGTGATATTGTTGTTTCTTTTTACTTAGGAGCGGTTTTTAATATTGGAATTGATTGGTTAAAGAATCCAAGTAAGTATACAACGGAGGAATTAATTTCATATTTAGAGGAATTACTTCCAGATGTTTTGTAACAAATTTTTAGTAATTAAAAAAATTCGAAGTTTCAATATCGAATTTTATTTTATATATAAATGATAATATTCATCGTAAGACAATTTTTTTTCGACTACCTCTTTGGCAATTTCTTTTCCTAAATAGCGTAAATGCCAAGGTTCCTCTATGTATCCGGTTATCTCTTGTTTGTCTTTTGTATAACGAACGATAAATCCATATTTATAGGCATTTTCTTTTAACCATTTGGCATCTTTTTCTAAAATCTCTTCCTGTCCTTCTGTCCAAACATCTACCGCAAGTCCTGTTTGGTGTTCAGAGTGTCCAGGTCTTGCTGAATACGTATCTGCTAAGTCTTGACCATCTTTTTTTACATATTCATTGTAAATTTTTGTTTGGTATGCAAAGGAACGATAAGCACTATAAGGCCTTATAAAAATATGGTCTTTTTTTGCAGCATTCACTAATTCTTCAAATGCGCATGCAGCTTCTTCTCTTAATTTGTATTTTTCATTATAAGATAAACTCTTTAAATCACTGGGTTCATATTCTTTTAAAGAACGGAATTTATTTACTAATACGGTATATGTATCTGGATTTTCTATGGTTTTTATATTTATATAGAATTTTATATTTTTGTTCATTTTTTTATTTCTCCTTTTTGTAAGTTTATTTTTGAAAAGAAAAAATATGAAGTGCGAATTGATTCATAATTTAAGCAAGTAGTCATACTTTTTTAGTAGAGGTGTGAAAATATGAAAAAACTTGTAGTATTGGTATTTCTTTTTCTTGTTGGAACTATTGGCGTAAAAGCAGAGGATTTAACTCCTAATGCAGAAAGTGCAATTCTTTTAGAGGTTTCTACGGGGAAAGTAATCTACGAAAAAAATGCAAATCAAAAACTTGCTCCGGCATCTATGACCAAAGTTATGAGCATGCTTTTAATTATGGAAGCAATTGATAATGGAAAATTAAGCTTCGAAGATGACGTAGTTATCAGTGATAATGCATCCAGTATGGGTGGTAGTCAAATATTCTTACAAACAGGTGAAAAATATAAAGTACGAGAATTGTTAAAAGGAATTGCCATAGCAAGTGGAAATGATGCTGTTGTTGCCATGGCTGAAAAAGTGGGTGGTAGTGTTTCTTCTTTTGTCGATTTAATGAACCAAAAAGCAAAGTCCTTGGGACTTACGAATACCCATTTTGATAATCCTCATGGACTAGAGAGTGAAAACCATTATACAACAGCAAAAGATATGTCTATTATGGCGCTTGAACTTTTAAAGCATGAAAAAATTTTAGAGTTTACAAGTATTTACGAAGACTATTTGAAAAAACCAGATGGTTCTAGTGTGTGGCTTGTTAATACCAATCGATTGGTAAGGTTTTATGAAGGAGTAGATGGTTTAAAAACAGGATTTACGAACCAAGCAGGCTACTGCATTACAACGACTGCTAAACGCGGTGACCTTCGACTTTTGTCGGTGGTGATGAAAGCAGAGACTAGTGATTTACGAAGTAAAGATACAGTTTCCATGTTAAATTATGGTTTTAATACATACAAACTTGATGTTTTATTAAAAAAAGAAGAGGAACTAGGAGAAGTAAAAATTGAAAAAGGGAAAAAAACAAAGACAAAAGTTTATTTAGAACAAGATGTGACGATATTATCTAAAATAAGTGATAATGCTGAGGTATTTGATTACAATTTGGTTGTAGAGGATATAGAAGCTCCCATAAAGGAAAATACAAAAGTTGGTTATTTGGAAGTTATGGATAAAGAAGGGCATATTATAAAAGAAGTAGATGTGGTGGTAAACGAAGAAGTAGAAAAAGCAAGTTTTCTAGATTTATGGACCCGCGTTTTACAAGTATTTACAGGTGGAATTTTTAGATAATTAGCTGTTAAATTTCTGTAAATAAAATGGTGGTTTCTTGTAAAGATATGATAAGAAAGTATATAATGGAGTAGAATATAAAGTAAGGTGGACATTATGAATAAAGAAAAAGAACAAAGTAATCAAAAAAAATCTCGTAAAGCTTTTTTTCGTAAATTGGTATTTCTTTTATTCATTGTTAGTTTCTTTTCACTAGGGGTCGTTTATTTTTTAAATATGATACCTCTTCTTTACTTTTTGGGACTTGTACTTTTTGTTATTATTTTTGACTTATTAATGGTTTATTTTATACTAGGAAAAGGTTGGAAAAAACGTTTTTTGGGAACTATACTTTCTATACTCATGATTGTTCTTCTTCTTTTTGTGGATATATATTCCGTAAGAACGATGGATTTTTTAAAGAAAATAAATGGTGGAGGAAATTTTAATACAGAAAATTATAGCGTGATTGTTTTAAAGACAGGTTCGTATGATAAAGTAAAAGATTTAAAAAACAAAGATTTAGGAATCGTGAATTTAGGGGAAGATACAGGACTTATTGAAGCAAAAAAAATATTGGATAAAAAGGTAGATGTTTCTTATAAAGCAGAAGAGGATTTAACAAGTTTGTATAATCGTTTGGTAAAGGAAGAAGTAGCAGGGATTTTAATCGAAGATGCGGAGAAAGGAATTTTAGAAGAAGAACATCCTGATTTTTTAGAAAAAGAAAAAGTTTTGTTTACTTTTTCGGTCGATATTCCGCTCAATGATACTCTTGCCAAAAATGTAGATATTACAAATAGTCCTTTTAATATTTTTATTTCAGGAATTGATAGTTACGGGAAAATAACAAGTGTATCGAGAAGTGATGTTAATATGGTTATTTCGATAAATCCCAATACCCATAAAATTTTAGTGACAAGTATTCCAAGAGATTATTATGTAAAACTGCATGGTATTAATACCCCTTATAAAGACAAACTTACCCATGCGGGAACCCATGGAATTGATATGTCTGTAAAAACAGTAGAGGACTTACTGAATATTGATATTAATTATTATGCCAAAGTAAACTTTACTTCCTTAGTGGATTTAGTGGATGAGCTAGATGGGATTGATGTGGAGTTAGACAAACCATTTCGTGCTTACTATGATGAAGATGGGCGTATTACCAATTACTCATTTAAAAAAGGAATTAATCATTTAAATGGAAAACAAGCTTTAGCCTTTGCAAGAGAAAGAAAAAGCTTAGCTTTAGGAGATAAAACTCGTGTTTTACACCAACAAATGGTTTTGGAAGGTATATTTAATAAAGTGTTATCAAAAAGTATTATTACCAAATATGGAGATGTTTTAAATGCTTTAGAAGGCAAATTTGTAACCAATTTTGGGACCCAAAATATAAGCAAGCTTGTAAAAAAACAAATGAAAGAAAATCCTTCTTGGAGTATGTCTAAGTATGTTCTATCAGGAACCGATGCACATGAATATACTTATTCTTATAAATCAACAAAAGCGTATGTAATGATGCCGGAGGAAGAATCGGTAATGGAAGCAAAGAATTTGATTAAAGGAATTTTTGAAGAAAGTGCTTAGCTTTCTTTTTCTGTATAAAAAAATTTTAGAAAAATAAATTTATGTGTTATCCTTAAATCAGGAGATGATTTGTATGGTAAAACCAAAACCTTTACAAAAGAAAGATAAAGTTGCTATTGTTAGCTTATCAAGGGGATTACTTGGTATGCCTTTTTGTAAACATGAACTGGATTTAGGATTAAAAAGATTAAAAGAATTGGGGCTAGACCCTGTTATTATGCCAAATGCTCTAAAAGATATGGATTATTTAGAAAAACATCCTGAGGCACGGGCTAGTGATTTAAAAAGTGCATTTTTAGATGATAGTATTAAGATGATTATAAGTGCTATTGGTGGGGATGATACCTATAAGTTAATTCCTTATTTAATGGAAGATAGTAAATTCAAAGAAGCTGTTTTAAAACATCCAAAAATATTTACGGGATTTTCGGATACGACGAATAATCATTTGTTGTTGCATAAACTGGGCCTTACTACTTTTTATGGACCGTGTTTATTAGTTGATTTAGCAGAATTAGATAATGAAATGCTTCCTTATACGAAAGAGTATTTTGAAAAATTCTTTTTAGAGGAAGAAAGCTTTGAAATTAAATCGAGCCCAGTATGGTATATGGAAAGAGAAAGTTATGGAGAAGAAAATATTGGAAAGCCTAGAGTAGAAAGAAAAGAAGAACATGGCTTTGAAGTCATTAAGGGAAGCGGAATTCAAGAAGGACTTTTATATGGCGGATGTATCGAGAGTTTATACAATGCTTTTGTAGGAAACCGATATGCAGATGCTCCTAAGTTTTACGAAAAATATGAAATACTTCCTACAAAAGAAGAATGGAAAGAAAAGATTTTGTTTTTGGAAACATCTGAAGAATGTATTAAACCAGATGAATTAGAAACTATGTTGCTTGCATTTAAAAACCGTGGAATACTTTCTTTAGTAAAAGGAATTATTATAGGCAAGCCACAAGATGAAAAATATTATGAAGAATATAAAGAAGTGTATAAAAAAGTATTTGCAGATTTGGATACACCTGTTTTGTATAATGTAAATTTTGGACATTCAGTTCCAAGATGTATTCTTCCTTATGGAATACTTACAAAAGTGGATTATGACAATAAAACAATAAAAATAGAAGAATCCATTTTTGATTTTTCAAAATAGTCTTCTTTTTTCCTTATAAGAAGAATAGAATGTATTGTCATATTTTGAAGAATTTGATATACTTTTTTTGGAAAGAGGAGTTTATATGGGAAATAGAGAAGAATTTGAAAAAAATCTTAAAACTGGCAAATTATTATTATTTTTTGGTATATTTATGCTTGTTGCAGCATTAAGTGGCGTCTTAACTGTTTATTTTTCTAAAAAGAAAATTATGGATAGTCCAGTATCTCTTGTCGATGCCAAAGTAGGAGATTATGCTTCTGTTGATGTAAAAATAATGGATACTTACTTTGCAACAAATGATTATACAGGAGTAGAACATAAAACGTATTTTGTATCGGATGGTCAATATATTTATATTGTAGACATTAACGATAAAAATCGTGAAGCTTTAAATGCTATTTATGATTATTCTTTTAGTGAAGAAGAGAATAAAGTAGAACCTGAGGTTGTAACTTTATATGGTATGGCAAAATCGATTCCATCTGATTTAAAGAAAATTGCGATTGATGCTTATAATGAAATTATGGGAGAAAAGAAATTAAATAGTACCAATTTTAAAGATTATCTTGGAACCGTTTATTTAGATACTTATGAAACACCCCTTAATACAATGTGGTCAGAAGCTTCTGTAGGTATTATCTTTGTGGTAATTGGTGGAATATTATTATTTGCCTTTTACCGTGTTAGAAGTACTACGAAAAAGAGTATTAATCGTTTTGGAGACAAATGGGATACTGTTTTACAAGAAGTGGATTCAGCTGATTGCTTCTACTATAAAAAAGCAAAATTGTATTTAACAAAAAGCTATTTAATTAGTTACCAAAGTGGTTTAGAAATTTTTGATTATAAAGATATTGTATGGATTTATCCACATGAATATCGTTATAACGGAAGTGTAAGTCAAAAGAGTATATTTATCGTTATGAAAAACGGAAAAGCTCGTAAGTTAGCTACTGTAAGTGCTAGTAAGAAAAATTTAGTATTATTTGATGAAATGTATAATACTTTCTTAAATAGAATGCCAGATGTATTAAGTGGTTATACGAAAGAAAACAAAGAAAAAGCAAAAGAATTATACCAAAAATAAAGAGTTCAGAGATGAACTTTTTTTCTTGGAAAAAAACGCCCAAGAAAAATAAAATTTATAAAACTTATTTTATTCTTTTGTTCTAATTAAAACGCCTTTCCTCTATTTTGTATTCCTCATAATATATGCTAGGAGGAAGGAATAAAATGTTATTTGAAAATAATGATTTTGATTTTGATGTACTTAGTTTAGCTGGTTTTAATTTTCAAGAACCTAACAATTATTTTGGATATAAAAATGAAGAAAAATTAGTGAGTACCAAAGAAGGCTTTTTACGCGGGAATATGTGGAAAAATGAATACGAACCATATAAAGGAATGACTTATGTAAAGTTAACTCCTAAAAATGAAAGAGAAGCTCTTTTGTATCAAATTATGGAATATGATTTTGCTGTAAATGATTTAAACTTATATTTAGATTTACATCCAGAAGATGAAAGTATTTATGAAAAATTTCAAGAATATGTAAGACTTTGCATAGAATTAAAAGACAGATATGCAAGAGAGTTTGGACCTCTTACAATGGACCAAACAGGTAGTCAAAATTATGAATGGATGAAAAATCCATGGCCATGGGATAAGAGTGGAGGTAGTATGTATGTTTAAATATATGAAGACTTTAAATTATCCAGTCAATATTAAAAAAAGAGATTTAAAAATGGCAAAATATTTACATACCCAATTTGGTGGGTCTAATTCAGAACTTGCAGCAGCGTTACGTTATTTTAGTCAAAAGTTTACGATGCCAGATGAAAAAGGGAAGAGTTTATTAAATGATATTGCAACAGAAGAACTTGGGCATGTGGAAATGATTGCCACTATGATTAAACAACTAACCGAAGGAGCAAGTGTAGAGGAAATGAAAGCAGCAGGTCTTGGAGATATGTATTCTGAACATGCTTTAGGGGTATATCCATCGAATGCTAGTGGTGTTCCTTTTACAACAGGATACTTTGCTGTAACTGGAGATGTACTTGCTGATATATCAGAAGATATGGCGGCAGAACAAAAAGCAAGAGCTGTTTACGAAAATTTAATAGAACTTGCAACGGATGAGGATGTAATTGGACCACTTTTATTTTTAAGACAAAGAGAAATTATTCACTTTAATCGTTTTAAAGAACTTTATAAGTATTATAAAAAGAAAGGCTACTAGGCCTTTTTTGTGTTATACTTTTGATGTGAGAAAGTAGTGATAAAAATGGATAATGAAGACAATTGGAGTTATGAAGAATTTAAAGAATATTTAGAAAAATATAAGGAAGCAGAACCAGAAATTCCTTTTTTACTAAATGGCAAGAAGTACATGATAATAGGCTACAAAGATGAGGTAAGCTTTCAACGATTTGGAGATAATGTTAAAGATCAAAGCGGAGAAGTTTTTTTTAAAACTTTGGATGAGTTGTATCACACAGAAACTGTTGATGGTGTTTTATTAGAAAGAGATTGGGAAAAAATAGAAAGATTTTGTGATTATGAATTATTATAAAGACGAGGAGTGATGAGATGCTTAATGTTGTATTATTTGAACCAGAAATTCCAGGAAATACAGGAAATATCATGCGTACTTGTGTTGCAACGGGTACAAAACTACATTTAATTAAACCACTCGGTTTTTCGCTAGATGAGAAATACATTAAACGAAGTGGCGTTAATTATATTGAATTTTGTGATTATACGGTGTATGAAAATATAGAAGATTTCTTTTCCAAAAACGAAGGAACTTATTATTTTTTAACAAGATATGGGCATAAGCCACATACAAGTTTCGATTATAGTGATAGGAGTGAAAATATCTATTTTTTCTTTGGAAAAGAAAGTACAGGTATACCTCCTGAAATCTTAAAACCTTATATTGATCATTGCATACGCATGCCGATGACTGATAAAGTACGTGCTTTAAATTTATCGAATACAGTAGCCATTATGATTTACGAAGCTTTAAGGCAACAAAACTACCGAGATTTGTTGTGGGAAGAACCTCATAAAAGTAAAAATTTTATAGAAGAATCTTAGTCTTTTTTTCTCTTTTTAACATATAGTTTAGTATAAAATATTGAAGGAGGAAATATGGAAATATTAAAAGTATCATCAAAATCAAATCCAAGTAAGGTAGCGGGAGCGATTGCGAATATTTATCGTGAGAGTAAAAGCGTTGAGATACAAACTATCGGAGCTGGAAGTTTAAACCAAGCAATTAAAGCTATAGCGATTGCTCGTGGATTTGTTGCTCCAAGTGGAGAAAATTTGGTATGCATTCCTGCTTTTAGTGATATAGTCATTAATGGAGAGCAAAAAACAGCGATTAAATTAATTGTGGAAGCAAAATAAGGCTTCTTTTTTTGTGCAACGCGTATGATTAAAATTTCATATTTTTTGATTTGACAATTTTTTTTGTGTGTGATAGAGTAAAGCGTAATTTCAAAGGGGGAATTGAAATGAAAATTAAAAATAGTAGAAAAGGAAAGCTTGCTTTAGCTAGTGTAACTTTGGCGGGGCTTGTGTATTTGTTGAGTAGAAATGCATATGTTCCTTCAACAGAAAAGAATGTATGGAATGCTTTTTTTGTAAAAGATAAGACAGAAAAAATGGCAGAAGCTTCTTCACCAATTACAAAAATTACATTAGAAAATTATAACCAATATTTAAAAAATCACCTTGGTAGCGAAGAACAATTAACGGAAAAAGATTTGGAAATTATTGCATCTAAAAAAGAAATGGAAGCTGATATTATTGCTGTACAAATTGATGAATTTGCATTTAACCAAATTGGGATGGAGGATTATTTAATTTGTGAAACAGAAGATGGCATTGAATGTTTTTTTCCAGGGTCTAGTTTAAATTTATTTGCTAATTTATATGAACAGGAAAAGGGTTTGGAAAAAGAAAGACGTGTTATTGCAACTGTCGGAGAGTTTATTAAAGAAAATGACATTGAATCTATTGGATATACAACCTGCTATCCTGGATGGAATGATAAAGAGTTTGCTTTTGTTCGAGAAAATTATGGTGAGGATATTTTAGATTGTTTACGAGCAAAAGGCTTTCCAATTGTAGTTTATGATGTACAAGATTTTTATAAAGCTTATGAAGAAAATTATGGAGTTACTAGGTAAAAATACTAGTAATTTTTAACTCTTAAAAGTTTAGTTTTTGTTAGAAAAAATACTTTATCTTAAAAAATATCTGCAAGATTTTAAAAGTTACTTTACTATAAATTTACTACTTTATAAAATAAATTTTTTTGCCGATATATTTGAGGAATTTATCAATTCGATAAAATTTACAATTAAATTATTATATGATAAAATACTATTAATTAGATGAGGTTTTTATGAAAATTATAAAATTAAATGAAAGCAATAAAAAATTAAAATATGAAATTTATAGTATGCATTTAAAACAACAAAAAGCAAGAAGATATAGAGAAGAACAAATAAAAAATTTAAGGTTTTATAGATTAATTGCCCATTCAGTTAACGATATTGAAAATTTAAAAGGAAAAATTAATCGAGATATGGGTGACAAAAGGCTTAAGACAATTTTTGGTATGAAAAAAGTAACAATTGGTAAACAGGAAGTTAATTATACTGACAAAGTTAAGTTTAGTTCTTTTTCAAAAGGAGTTAAATTATACCCATATACTGAATTTAGTAAATTTAGTGAAAGAGACACCCAAATACAAAAGAGAATTATAGAACAATATATAGAAAATGACTTTGGAGATTATTTTTTAACTCCCTATGATTATAATACTTGTTATCGTAATGCGACTGAGTATCAAAGTTATTATCTTTTTCCTAATATATTTATCCCAGATAAAAAGTATTATAATAACGGATTTTGTGATAATGTGGTTGCATTATCCAATGAAATGGCAGCTATGTACTTCTTGCAACAATTAGAAAATGCTGATGGCCGTCAACTATACGAAGCATATTTAAGATGTTGTATAAATGGTATTAATATAGAAAATAGAGATTCTTTTATGGAAAATGTTCAATTTGTAAAAGAGGCAATTATAACAGAACAAGCAATAGATACACTAGCAAATATAGATTTAATTGATAAACATGAGTTACTATTAAAAATTTCTCGTGATAAAGTTTATACTTCATATATAAAATAATAAAACAAAATTATTCCTTTTTTGTTATTAATAATATGTTTGCTAAAAATCACTTTTTTGAAGTGATTTAGCGATTTCCCAAAATTGCCATAGCAATGATAAAACCAACATTTATAAGAACAACAAGTATTACTATTGCATCGACATAACCTGCTTTTTTATTAAGAACTCTTCCATATTCCTTTTCTTCTTGGTTTTGTTCCATCCTAGCTTGAAATTTTATTATTTCGGCTTGTTCTAATGATGTTCGAGTATCTTCTGGTTTGTCTTGTAATTCTACCATCTTTTGTTCATATTTTGCAAGACTAGGTCTTGCTGATTCTGGCAAAAGTCCTTTGTCATCTAAAGTTTGGCAGTCTTCTAAATAATTTTTCATTTCTTCTTTTTGGACTGTTTCTTTGGCATCAAGTTTACTTTCTTTTCCTAATATCTCAAAGTATTTTTCTATTGAAACTATTTTATTATTGGTTTGTGTATTCATATTCGTTATATCTCCTTACTTTTTCTTGTAGTTCTATTTCTTTTAATTCCATAGAGTAGGTGTGTACTTTTATAATCTTAAATAAATTAGCACTATCTATAGAATCTATGCTATAAAAAATATTGGAATTTCTTAAAATATCTTGCATATAAATTTCGTCAATTTTTAATTTTTCATTTTCATATTTTAAATAGTAACCATCTGTTTCTAAATCATGTAATTTCGGATTTTTTTGTTTCCAGAACGCTATATAAGCAGCATTAATTTGTGAGTTGTCGTAGCTGCTCATAGGCAAATCCTCCTTAGTATGATAAGACAATTATAGCAGAATTCATATGACATTTCAATTGTTTATCTAGACACTTTATTGTATAATTTTTCTAGTGATGATTATGAAAAAAAGCTTATCAAAAGAATTTATTATAGAACTTTCTAAAAGAAAAAAGGAACCGGATTGGATGCTTGCTTTTCGTCTGCAATCGTATGAAAAGTTTAAAGAGTTAGAAAATCCTACTTTTGGTCCTTTAATTGATTTTTCTTTTGATGAAATTTTGTATTATAAAAATGAACATGAAAAGAATAAAGACAATTGGGATCATGTGGATAAAATGGTTCGAAATACGTTTTGCAATTTAGGTGTAATAGATGCCGAGGAAAAGTATTTGGATGGGGTAACCAATCAATATGAAAGTGAAGTTATTTATCATAAACAAAATACAGATAAAGATATTATTTTTTTAAGTACAGATGAAGCATTGCAAAAATATCCGGAACTGTTTAAAGAATATTTTAATCATTTGGTAAAATATGATGAGAATAAGTATACTGCTTTAAACGGAGCTGTTTGGAGTGGGGGAACATTTATCTATATTCCAAAAGATACAAAACTTGATCGTCCACTTCAAAGTTATTTTCGGATTGATACAGAAAGTTTAGGACAATTTGAAAGAACGATTATTATTGTGGATGAAGGTGCCTCTTTAGAATATATTGAAGGATGTACAGCAAGAAGTTATTCTAAAAATTCTTTGCATGCAGGAGTTGTTGAGATTTATGTAAAAAAGAATGCAACCATGCGTTATTCTACTATTCAAAACTGGAGTACAGATGTTTATAACTTGGTTACCAAAAGAGCCATTGTTGGAGAATCTGGAAAAATGGAATGGATTGATGGAAATATTGGAAGTAAAGTAACGATGAAATATCCTTCTTGTATTTTGGAGGGAGATTATGCTGTTGGTTCTTCCATTAGCGTTGCCTATGCTAAAAAAGGCCAATCGTTAGATGCTGGCGCTAAAATGATTCATTTAGGAAAATATACAAAAAGCAATATCCTTTCTAAATCCATCGCAGAAAATGGTGGAACGGCCAATTACCGTGGAACAACAAAAATTACTAAAAATGCTTACGGAAGTGTTGCAGAAGTAAAATGTGATACGATTTTAATCGATGAGAAATCCAAAAGTGATACATATCCTACCAATATTGTGGAGAATAATAATTCAAGTATTTCACATGAGGCAAGCGTATCAAAAGTTGATGAAGAAAAGTTATTTTATTTAATGAGTAGAGGGTTAACGGAAGATAGAGCAAAAGAGCTAATTATTACCGGTTTTATTTCGGATTTTAAAAAAGAGCTTCCTATGGAGTATGCAGTTGAGTTAAATAGGTTGGTAAAGGAATAGCCTTTTGATAGTCTCCATTATCTATAGAAATAACTATCTTGTAAATAAAAATAATATTCGCTATAATGAAAACATAATAAGGAGGAAAAAATGAAAAAGAAAGAAAAAATCCTCTCAACCAGAACTAG
>CARMXJ010000028.1 GCA_949025205.1 uncultured Bacilli bacterium
ATATGATTTGTAAGACTAATTTAACTTAATCTTACAAACATATTATACGAGGAGATTTCAATAATGAAAAAGATTCGATTGCAAATATTTGGCATGACTTGTAGTGCTTGTTCTTCTGGACTTGAAAAATATTTAAAAAAACAAAAAGGAATAATAGATGTCAATGTGAATTTAGTTCTTTCTCTAGCGGATATAACATATGAAAATATTTCTATAAAAACAATAGAAAGTTATATCAATAAAGCGGGATTTAAAAGTGAAGGAGAATTTAAATCGATTAAAACAGAAGAGTATACAAAAAAAGACAAAAGAAATCTATATCTCTTTGGAATTTTACTAATTTTATTTTTCTTAATAAATATGGCCCCAATGTTAAACTTTCAAATACCCTATATAAATCCGAGTTATCCTAAAATTTATGTTTCTATTATAGCAAGCATTTCTCTTCTTTTTCTTATTTATGGAGCCTCTATATTAAAAAGTGGAATGCAAAATTTACTTCATAAAATGCCCAATATGGATAGTCTTATTTTCTTTAGTGTAAGCTTTAGTTTTCTTTATAGCTTGTATGCTACAGTAAAAATATTTTTAGGAGATACTTCTTATTTACACCGTTTGTACTTTGAATCCGTTTGTATGGTTCTTTATTTTATTAAATTAGGTCGTTATTTAGAAAATAAAAATAAAGACAAAACCAAAGAAGCGATAAAAACACTTTTAGAAGTAACACCTAAAACTGCAGTAAAACTAGAAAAAGGTAAGGATATAGAAGTAAGCCTTGATGAGATACAAAAAGGGGATACCTTACTCGTTCGTCCTGGTGAAAAAATTGCCGTAGATGGCGTTGTTTTAAAAGGAAAAACCCATGTAGATGAATCTTTTATTACAGGAGAAAGTAAACCTGTTTTAAAAGAAAAAGGAAGTAAAGTGATTGCAGGTTCCATAAATTATGAATCTGCTTTAGAATATAAAGCTGAAAAAATTGGCAAAGAATCTACGATTTCTGAAATGGTAACTTTAGTCGTAGAAGCAACAAGCCAGAAGACTAAAACACAAAAAATGGCAGACAAATTAAGCAGTTATTTCGTTCCTTTTATTTTTCTATCTGCTTTTTTGATTTGTGGAGGACAACTTATAAATAACGAACCTTTAGAAGAAGTATTCTTGCATTTTATTACTATTTTTTCTGTTGCTTGTCCTTGTGCTTTAGGACTTGCCGTACCGATGGTTGTTATGGTTGAAAATAACAAATGTGCCAAGAAAGGTCTTTTTATCCGAAACAGCGAAGTCCTAGAAATAGCCAGAAATACAGATACAATTGTTTTTGATAAAACAGGAACGCTTACGTATGGAAAATTAAAAGTGTATAAATGTTTCAACTACTTATCTATTAAGGATAAAGATTTACTAAATTTAGTCGCGAACATAGAAGTATTATCCACACATCCAATTAAAAATGCTTTTACAATAACCAAAAAACTTCCTGTGGAAAACTTTAAAAACTATGAAGGAATGGGGGTATCTGGAGAAGTATTAAATAATACTTATTATTTAGGAAACGAAAAATTAGTAAACCAGTTAAAAATAAAAGAAAAACATCCAAAAGACTATGAAAGTTTAGTAAGACAAGGCTGTAGTATTATTTATGTCATAGAAAATGACCATGTAATCGGCCTAATTGGCATCAAAGATACAATTCGTACGGAAATAAAGGAAGTAATAAAAGCCTTTAAAAATCAAAAAATAGAAGTGATTATGATGACTGGAGATAATCAAATAACCGCAGAGATTATCGCTAGTGAACTTGGAATTGAAAAAATAGTAGCAGATACTTTACCTAAGGAAAAAGGGGAGTTTATAGAGACTTTAATAAAGGAAAAACACAAAGTTATCATGGTGGGAGATGGACTTAATGATGCGCTAGCTTTAGTAAAAGCCACTATTGGGATTAGCGTAAACGATGGAACTGATGTTGCGCATAATGCATCAAGTGTTATTTTAATGAATAACAATTTACAAAATATACTTGATTTAATAAACATCAGCAAAGAAGCAGTAAGAGTAATGAAACAAAATTTATTTTGGGCATTTCTTTACAACATAATCATGCTTCCTATAGCAGTAGGATTTATTTCTCCATTTGGCATAAAAATGAATCCAATGTTAGCGAGTATCGCCATGACACTTAGTAGTCTAACGGTTGTACTAAATGCATTAAGATTAAATAAGGAAGGAAAGAAAAGATGAAAACAGAAAAAAACATATTGGTCGCTTTTTTATTAAATGTGGCATTTTCATTTCTTGAACTTTTTGGAGGATTTTTTACAGGAAGTGTAGCTATTATTTCCGATGCCGTTCATGATTTAGGAGATGCAATAAGTATTGGAATTTCTTACTTTTTAGAAAAGAAAAGCAAGAGAAATCCTGATAACTTATACACATATGGATATATAAGATATTCTATACTAGGAGCTTTAATTACAACGCTCATTTTAATAGGAGGTTCTCTTTTTGTCATCACAGGAGCCATAAAAAGAATAATGAATCCAGTAGAAATTCATTATGATGGCATGATTTTATTTGCTATTTTTGGAACACTTATCAACTTTCTTGCAGCTTACTTTACAAGAGAAGGAGACTCTTTAAATCAAAAAGCTGTCAATTTACATATGCTTGAAGATGTGTTAGGTTGGATGGTTGTTCTAATTGGGGCAATTCTTATGAAATTCACTAACATTTCTTTAATTGATGCGATGATGTCAATTGGGATTTCTATCTTTATCTTCATTCATGCATTCTCTAATTTTAAAGACATTTTGGATTTATTTTTAGAACGGATTCCAAGGGAAGTTTCTCTAGAAGAAATAAAGAAACATTTATTAAAAATAAAAGGTGTAGAAGATGTACATCACTTACATATTTGGAGTATAGATGGGCATAATCATTATGGAACTTTACATGTTGTAACAAAAGAGAAAGATACAGAAAATTTAAAAAAAGAAATTCGAGAAGAATTAAAAGAACATCAAATAGGGCATGTAACGATTGAATTAGAAACAGAAAAAGAAACTTGTGAAAGCCAAGAATGTAAAATAAATACAGAAATAGAAGTAGGACATCACCACCATCATCATTAAAAGGTGTATAATGGAAAAGAAATGAGGAGAATAAGATATGCTATTAAGTTCAGTCGTTTTAGATTGTAGTGATGCAAAAAGCCTAGCGAAATTCTATGAAAATCTTTTAGGTTGGGAAATGAAAGTCTATAACCATGGTGAAAATGGAGATTGGATAGTTTTAAGAAATAAAGAAGAAAGTACGACAAGACTAGTTTTTCAAGAAATTGAAAATTATAAAAAACCAGTATGGCCAGAAGAAAAAGGACAGCAACAACAAATGATGCATTTAGACTTTTATGCAGATAATGTTGAAGAAAGTGTAAAGAAGGCTTTACAATGTGGAGCAACTCTTGCCGATTTTCAATCAGGGGACTGGTATGTTTTAATAGACCCTGAAGGTCATCCTTTTTGTATCGTACCAACAAGAAAAAAGAGATTAGAGTAATTTTAGAAAGGAAATGATTATGAAAGTAACTTTGAAAATAGAAGGAATGCATTGTGAAGGATGCATAAATAGAATCAAGAATAGAGTAGAAAAGATAAAAGGATTGCAAAGTATCTCTATCGATTTAGAAAAAAAGTGTGCAAACTTAGAAGTGAAAGATATAAAAATAGTGAAGCAAATAAAAGAACAAATAGAAGATTTAGGATTTAATGTAGAAGAATAATTCTTTTAAAAGAGATTGGGAAAAATATTATTTCTCAATTTTTTATATTTTCTGCAAGAAATGACAAAATTTTTTCTTTTCCTTATTAAAATAAACACTTATTTAGGAGATGCTTTTGATGAATGAAATAATAAATACAGAAAATTTAAATATAGAAAATATGATTTATGAAATTAGAGGAAAGCAAGTCATGCTTGATAGTGATTTAGCAAAACTTTATCAATGTGCAAATGGTACCAAATCAATTAATTTAGCAATTAAAAGAAATATTATAAAATTTCCTGATGATTTTTATTTCCAACTTACAAAAGAAGAAAGTAAAATGATTTGGTTTCAAATTGAAACCAAAAAAGAACATATAGAAGTTCGTGGTGGAAAGTATAATCAACCTTGTGTATTTACAGAACAAGGAGTAGCCATGCTTGCAACCGTTTTGCATACAACTGTGGCAGCAGAAGTAAGCGTAAGAATTATGAGAGCATTTGTAACTATGCGCAAAATGATAGAGTAAATTTATTAGAACAAAAATATATAAATAATTTAGTATTACAAGATAATAAAAGGATAGATTTATTGGAAGAAATGTTCTCAAAGTTTGAAGAAAAAGAAAAGAATAATTATATTTTCTTTGAAGGACAAATCTATGATGCTTATTCTTTATTAATAAACATTTTAGAAAAAGCAAAACAAAATATTATCATAATGGAAAATTACATTGATAAAAGACTACTTGATATTTTATCGAAAACAAAGAAAAAAGTAACTCTAATCACCGGGAATATAGAGAAAATGGCTATAGAAAAATACAAAAGACAATACAATAATATAACTATAAGCATAAAAAATAATTTTCACGATAGATTTATTATCATTGATGAAGAAGTGTTATACCATTGTGGAGCATCATTTAAAGATTTAGGTAAGAAATGCTTTTCTATAAATAAAATAGAAGATAAAAATTATCTATTACAATTACTTGATTATATGCAAGAAAAAAAGGCTTAAGTATTTATTGTTCTTGCTCTAAAATTGATTCTTGTGCATAGAAAGAAAAATACCTTGACAGAAACTGGAAGAGCAATGCTATAATGATAATGAAAAATACAAGAGTTGTTTTTCAATAAAGTGAGAGGAAAGAGAAAATGAAAAAAACAAAAAATTACTTGTTATTTGTACTTGCTTTTTTTGGATTTGTAGTTTTCAGTAGTCAAGTTTGTGCTGCAGAACTAACCTATGAAGAAAAATTACAAAATGCCAATGCAATATTTGAAAAATTACCTGATACTATAGTTCTTGATGATGTAAAAGAAATCGATGCCATTGTCGATTACGAAAGTCGCTCGATAGTTAGCAAAGTAAAAGAAAAAATAGATGCTAATTTTAGTGGAGAAAATGCATTGCCAGAAGGTTTTTACATAGATACAAATTTATATAAAAATGGTTTTGGTAATGGGGATTTACATAAATTCTACCTACAAATTATGTATAAAAGTGAATGCCTATTGGATGCAAAAGAAGTAGGAGTAGAATATCAAAATAGAGCAGATTATAATACAGAAGATTTAGAATACGTAAGTAATGCAGTAAAAGAACTAGAGTTTGATGTTCTTGTTGGATTGCCTATAAATGAAGATTTTGGATTTTTTCTTCCAGAATTTGCTGAAAGTAGAATTGAGGAACAAATAAAAGGACAAGATATTACTTATAAACTTGCTATAGAAGGTGGTATGGGAGATGGCTTTGTAGGGTCATCTACTGCAGTTGCTTACTTTTATAAAAATGGTGTAAGCTATGTAAGCAAATCAGCAAAATTAGTAACTATTCCAAGCTTAGCTGTTCCAAGCATTATAGAACAAACAGAAGAAGCTTATATAAATTATGCTTTACCAATCATAAAAACATGGCTTAAAGGAGACGTAAAAGAACTTATAGATGCAGATGGCTATGGAGAAATTGTAAAATTACGCAAAATAGATTCTTTAGAAGATATTTGTGGTCCACAATATGATGTTGCAAGTAACGATTTATATGTAATGGAATTCAGTAATGAAGGAATGCTTATTCCAATCGTAATGCAAAAAAAAGATGTAACAGAAGTTGTAGATAGTGTATATATTGATAACGAAAGTGGTGTTAAACTTTCTGGAGAGGCAATTGAAAATACACACGATACATTTAAAGAATTACTATCTGTTGCTAGCAAAAAAGGTTTCAATCAAGTATTTAAAGCTTATGAACTTAAACTAGTAGAAGGAGATATAAACGGAAAACTTAAAATCACCTTCAGCATAGGACAAGAAAACAATGGAAAGAAAGCTTTAGTATTACATAAGAAACATGACAACACGGTAGAAGAGTTTGAAGCAATCGTAGAAAATGGACTTATTACAATTGAAGTAGAAGAATTATCTCCATTTATGGTTGCTCTATCAGATAATAATGCCCAAACAGGTACATTAAATATTGCTCTTTATGGAATCCTTGCTGTTACTTCACTTATAGGAATTGCATGCATTATAGCAAGCACTATGAAAAAACAAACAAATAAATAACCAAAAAAAGTTTTAAATGGGTTAGCATATTTAAAACTTTTTTTCTTTTTAAATACTTTTGAATTGACAAAGAATACTTAAAAAGCGTATTATTTTTAATATCGAGAGGAGTAAAAAAGATGAATAAAAATGCTGAAAATGAATCTCTCAAAAACTCTTCTATGAAACCAAAAAAAAGGAAAAGAAAATTAAAAGCCAAGTATAAAAAAGGATTACGTTTTGTTTTTCTACTATTATTTTTAACTATTTTTATCTTTTCTACTTCCAAATTACTTGCCTTTAAAAAAGAATTGAAAGAGACAGTAAAAGAAAATCAAGAAATTTTAGAGGAATTTGTAGAACCACCAGAAGAGTACGAAGAAGTTACAGATGATGAAAAAATAGAAAATATGAAAATTGATTTTGCAAAATTAAAAGAAACCAACCAAGATATAGTAGGATGGATAGTATTTAATCATAAATACATTAATAATCCTTTAGTCCAAACAGATAATAACTATTACTACTTATACCATTCCTTTAAAAAGAAAGAAAATTCAGTAGGGGCTATTTTTATGGATTATCGTAATAATTCTTTAGAAGATAAAAACGTTGTGCTTTTTGGTCATCAAACGCCAAATAATACTATGTTTGGTTCCTTAACCGATGTATTTGACAAAGATTTTTTTGAAAGTGAAAATAATGATATTATTTATCTTTTTGATATAAATCAAGAGTTACGTAAATATAAAATTTTTAGCTACTATGTAATTGAAAGTGAAGAATATTATATCACTACATCTTTTGGAAGTGATAAAGATTATCAAGAATTTTTACAAACCATAAAAGCAAGAAGTTTTAAAAAATTAGAAGTAGAAGTAACCGTTAATGATAAAATCCTTACCTTATCTACTTGCGCAGGTCCTTCGGGCACTACAAAAAGAAGAGTAATTCATGCTAAATTATTGCCATAAAGGATGTATTCTTTGTGATATACTAAGTTATACATGAAAAGAATAAGGAAATGTTAAGATTAGTTGCCTAATTTCAAAGACAAGTTGGTAGTGTGCAACTGAAAAAAACTCTATAATGGAAAAGCGAAAGGAGAGAAGTTTGTATGAGTTTAGGAAATCGTTTATATAATCTTCGCAAAAATAAAAATATATCCCAAGAGGAAGCGGCAGAAAAATTAGGAGTCACAAGACAAACTATTTCAAAATGGGAAACAGACCAAAGTTTACCTGATTTTGATAAAATCCTGCCTTTATGTGTACTTTATGAAATCACAACAGAGGAATTATTAACAGGTCGTAAAAAAGAAGAATCCACAAATAAAATAGAAACAGGAGTAATGGAAGAGGAAAAGGCTAAAAAGAAAAAAACAGCTTTAGTAGTAAGCAGTAGTGTCTTTCTTTACTTTATCGCAGTAATATGGATTATCGTTGTAGAACCACTTGATTTTATAAATGATAATTTAATGATTGGCATATTTTTATTAATATGTGCCATCGCAACTGTTTTACTTGTATTTCATTTTATGAGTATTGCCAAAGAAGAGGACAAAGAAAAAAAACGGAAAGAAAAAGAAAGAGAAAAATACGATGGATTAATTGCACTTGTGTTTACTTGTATTTATTTACTTATTAGTTTCTTAACGATGGCTTGGCATATTACTTGGATTTTATGGATAGTATACGCAATTGTAATAGAAATAGTGCACATACTATTAGGAATGAAGGAGTGCGAAGATGAAAGAGAATAATTTGAAAATGGTTCTAGTTCTTTTGCTTACGATAATTGCTCTAGCTCTTGTTGTTTTTATGATTTTGCTTTTACAAGGAAAATTTACTAGTTTTTCATTTTTTCATACGAAAGGAGAAACAAAAGTCATTTTAGAAGAAATTTATAACACAGAAAACATCAAAAAAATAAAAGTAGATGCTTCTATATCTGATATAAAAATAATAGAATCTACCGATAACAATATTAAAGTCATCATTTATGGAGAAGAAGAAAATACGGCAAAAAGTTTGGTAGAAGGAACTGTTTTATCTATTTCAAACAATAGAAAAAATCGTATTTGTTTTGGTTTTTGTTTCTTTGCCAAAGAAGAAGTTTTAGTTTATTTACCAAAAAAAGTGATAAATGAATTGGATTTAAAATCTATTTCTGGAGATATTTCTGTTGCAGATTACGAAACGGTGAATATAACAGCGAAAACAACGAGTGGAGATATTCATCTAAATAGTGCCCAAAATGGAGAATTAACTTCCACAAGTGGAGATATACAAATAGGTTATGTAAAAAATATTTCTGCGCAAACTGTAAGTGGTGAAATAACCATAGAAAAACTAGAAGAAAAAGGAGAAATAAGTACGACCTCTGGGGATATCAGAATCAATGAATTTGTCTGTCAAAAAGATTCTCATATTAAATCCATAAGTGGGGATGTCGTAATAAATAGCTTAACAGATGCTTTTGTAGATGCTAAATCAACAAGTGGAGATATAAACCTAGATGGCAGCAATCGGTATTCCCAAAACACTTTAACCATTAAAACAACAAGCGGAGACATTCGTGTAAAATAATGTCTCTTTTTTTAATTATTTTTATAAAGAAGGAGTAATGAAATTTTAAAATATTTATGATAATATATTGATAAGAAAGAGAGAGACTATGAAAGAAGAATTAATAGATGTTTTAGATGAAAATGGTATTAAAACTGGAAGAATTTTACCTAGAAGCGAAGTTCATAAACAAGGACTTTGGCATAGAATTATCGTAGTAGCCATTGTAAATGAAAAAAATGAGATTTTAATACAACAACGTAGTGCAGATAAAGATAAAAATCCGAATATGTGGGATATTTCTGTAACAGGCCATTTATCTGCTGGTCAAGATTCTTTAACTGCTGCAACAAGAGAAATTAGTGAAGAAGTAAGTGTAAGTTTAGGATATAGTGTGGAAGTAAAAGATTTTCGCTTCATGTTTTCTTATCGAAAAGAAGAAAAAGTAAATGATGAGCATTTTGATAGACAATATTATGATTTCTTTATTTTAAGGCAAAATGGACTTACAGCAGATAATATAAGATTTCAAAAAAGTGAAGTACAAGCAATTAAATTTGTTTCGATTAATGAACTTAATATGATGAGAGAAAAAGACTTATTAGTAAATAGAGATGAATGTTACGATGAACTAGCTGCTTATTTATTTCGAATATAAAAAGGAGAAAAAGATGAAAGAAGAATTAATAGACATTTTAGATGAAAACGGTGTATTAACTGGAGAAGTATTACCAAGAAGTGAAGTGCATAGAAAAGGATTATGGCATCGTGCTATTGTTGTAGCCATCATTAATGAAAATAACCAAATTCTTTACAACAAAGAAGTGAAAAGAAAGAAAAAAATGCTGGTATGTAGGATATTTCTGTGGCAGGACACATTTCTGCTGGTCAAGATTCCTTATCTGCTGCTGCACGAGAAATTAATGAAGAAGTTTGTGTCATGCTTGGATACCGAACAGAAATTAAAGACTTTCGCTATATGTATTCATTTAGAAAAGAGCAAATATTTAAAGAAGACTTTATTGAAAGACAATATTATGATTTTTTCATTTTAAGAACAACTGGAGTAGATGACAAAACTTTATATTTTCAAGAAGAGGAAGTACAAGCAGTTAAGTTTGTCGATTTACCAGAAATAGAAAGAATGATTGCTAAGAAGGAAATCGTGGATAGGCCAGAAGTATATCAAATTTTATTTAAATATTTATTTCGTTTTTAATCAGAAATTCTATTTTAAAAAAAGATTGTATTTAAAAACAAAACTGTATATAATGAAAATGTAAGTGTTACCAAATATGATAACGCCTACACTAGGTGTGGCGCTATACCGAAATAATAAGGTTAGCGTCTTTTATTATTAAAAGCAGAATAATAGCGATTAATAACGATATAATTACCTTAAGAAAGAAAATTTCTTTTTTCATAACTTTGCCTCCTTTATAGAATTCCCCTGAAAATAAAATCAAGTAAAAACTATGATGAGAAAAGTAGGCGCTACATTTTGGTAACACAAGGAGCTATTATAAAAAATTCTAAAGAAAAAACAAGAGATTCGACAAAAAAGGAGATAAAAGATAAGAAAGTAAGTGGATAAGATGAACAAGAAAAAAACAATAAAAATAATGGGAATAACGATAGTAATAGTTTTATTTTTGTTTGGAGTATACAAGATGTACAGTTACCTTCGAATAAAATTTGCAAAAATTGAAGTCGTTCTTGTGGAAGATTTATCCGCTGAATTTACGAGTGAAAAAAAAGTTTCTGATTTTATCACAAGTATCAATGGTCGAATTACAAACGATTATTTAATTGATACAACCTCTCTTGGTATGAAAGATGTAAAAGTTGATTTTATTAACGATGATGGAATAAAAGTTTCTTATAACTATCAAATAGAAGTAAAAGATAGTGTGGCTCCAGTTATATGGTTAGGAAGCAGCTATACCATAACCCAAGGAAAAGACATTGATTTAGTAAATAAAATTCTTTGTGGAGATAACGAAGATGCAAAACCAAATTGTTATATTGAAGGAGAGTATGACTACAATACAGTAGGTACTTATCCACTTACTTATAAAGCAGAAGATAAAAGTGGAAACAAAAGTGAACAAAAATTTAACTTAAATGTAATAGAACCTCCTACAAAAAATACGCAAAAAGAAACACCAACAAAAACATTATTTAGTGAGGTATATAAAAACTACAAAACTGAAAATACACGTATTGGAATTGATGTATCCAAATGGCAAGGAGATATTGATTTTGAGAAGATTAAAAACGCCGGAGTAGAATTCATGTTTATCCGTCTTGGAGGGACAAGAGGAACAAATGGAGAATACTTTGTAGATGAAAAATTTGAACAAAACATCAAAAAAGCAACAGAACTTGGAATAGAAGTAGGCATTTATTTTTATTCTTATGCCAATTCAAATGAACATGCTAAAAAAGATGCTTTATGGGTAATTGAACAGTTAAAAGAATATAATATCTCTCTTCCAGTTGCTTTTGACTGGGAAAACTGGAGTAGTTTTAACGATTATAATTTAAGCTTTTTTGGACTTACTGATATGGCGCATACTTTTTTAGATACCCTAAAAGATGCTGGTTATGAAGGGTTACTTTACAGTAGTAAAAATTATTTAGAAAGAATTTGGATGCCTACGAAATACGATACATGGCTTGCTCATTATACAAAGGAAACCAATTACCAAGGCGATTATACCTTCTGGCAACTTTGCTCTGATGGAGAAGTTGATGGTATTAATGGGGCTGTGGATATCGATGTCTTGTATTTAGATAAATAGTATGGTAACATATTCCCTAAAAAAGGAAGTGTGACCTATGAATTATGATTCTGAGATAGAAGATTTAAAGATGTTAAAAATGATTTTTGAAAATATGAATGGTAAGAAAGATATAGATTTTGTTGAAGAATTATTAAGAGAAATGTTAAATAATACATCATTTAAACAAGTTACTACGAATGATATAGAAAAATATATGTTAGGAAGAATGCAACAAAGAATAGCAGAAGACATGAATTTAACAGAAAAAAAGAATATTATTGAAGAAGAAATAAAAGCGTATATAATTAGAAAATTACAAAATATGGGAGTTTCTATTTCAAGATATAGTTTTTTCACTATGAATTATTTAATAGGAGAACTTTATGATAAAAGTATGAGTAAAACTGTAGTAGATAATATTACGTAATTTTTGGTCAATCTGATTTCCAAATGGAAAGGACACGAATTTTATTGGTATATTGAAGAAAATACAGAATTATTTGCTCCTTTTCTAGATATATGCGATGAGAAAATTTATGGATTTGTAACACATAAAGATACAAATCCGCTAGATTCGTTTGCTACAATCTGGTATTATTTTAAATTTGATTTACAACAAGAGGAAGAATTTAAAAGAAATTAAAAAATTACCAAAAAATGGAGATTGTTTTCTCCTTTTTTTTTGCTTGAATTTAAAACTTTTTGCCAAACTAAAAATAGGTGAGAAGTATGAAAAAATTATTTGTAGTCGCTATACTTTTAATATCTTTTGGAATTAAAGAATTGCAAGCATATAACATAAATGACTGTTTAGAAGAAACAGTTGTAAACCATTTAAATTCGAAAAACTTATTAACATTTATAAAAGAAAATGATTTAATTGGTAAAATTCAAAAAGTATGTAGTGAGGAAGTTTGTAGCAATTTAAATATGGTAACGTTAGAACAAGATATTAAAAATTTTATTAAGCAACATTTAAATTATTTAAGAGTTAAAGACAATGAAAATGCTCTAGAAGCAGAACTAAAAGGCTTTAAAATAGAGAAAATAATATTTAATTCTTGTGAATAAATATAATTTCCTTTTTTAAAAATAAAATTAAAAGAAGGTTATAGGAAAAGTTTGTATCTTAATTCATCCAATGAGTGAAAAATAAGAACCTTTACAACAATCTTTTTTTAGTTAGAGGAGTTCATTCTATTAAGTACAAATCTAAAACAAGATTTATATTCACGTTTGAGGTAAGAGAATTTAGGTCATTTAATTCGAAAAAAAGAAGCTTTGTAAGCTTATTTTGAATTTTTTTATTACTTTTAAAGTATTTATTCGGAGAAATTTTGACATCCTTTGTCGAATTTGTTTAAAAAGAGCATTATTTATTCTATATTGAAGTAGCAAAGGTGATAAAAATGTTTCATGTAGATTTAGAATACAACAAAGGAATTTTATTTGCGAGGCTTAGAGGAAACTTAACAAGAAAAGGTTCTTATAAGTTAAACAATTATCTAGTTCCTGTTATTTTAAAACATAAGATTAAGTTTTTAGTATATAATTTGTATGAATTAACAGGAATTGATGAGAGTGGATATGATGCACTTTTGAATACCAAATGCGCTATTCGAGCAAATAAAGGAAAATTATATTTATGCGAAGTACCAGAAGAATTTACGAAAGAAATAAAAAAACTTCGAATTAAAGAAACAGCGAGTGAGTTGTCCGCTTTAGATTTATTAGAAGTCTAGAAAGAGGATATTATGACTAGGGAAGATATTGTTCAAGCGAATGCCGGATTGATATATAGAATTATGAATGAACACTTTTTTGGAGTAGATCGAGAAGATTTATTTCAAGAAGGAGCTAAGGGAGTTATGAAAGCATATAAAAACTATCATAAAAATGGTACGACAAAATTTTCAACTTATGCTTATATGCCTATTTTTGGAGAGATGTTTAAATATGTAACACAAAAACCAATTAAAGTAAGTGAAAATTATTTACGTTTATATCGTTCTATTGAAACTTATCGTTATTCTCTTGCCCAGAAATGGGGTAAAATTCCTACAAATGAGGAACTAGCAATCGAACTTGGAACAGATGTTGCTACGATTGAAGAAGCTATTTTAGCTTCAACAATTACCATAAGTAGTTTGGATAAGGCAAGTGATGAAGATAGAAGTATTTATGAGACAGTGCCAATGGAAGAGAAAATTTCTTTAGATGATAAAATAGCGATAGAAGAAGGACTTGCCATTTTGGATGAAGATGAGCAAGAAATTATTAAATATCGTTATTTTGAAGATTTAACCCAAAGTGAAATTGCTAGAAAATTAAATAAAACACAAGTCATGGTTTCAAGATATGAAAAAAGAGGTTTGAATAAAATGCGTGCGTTTTATGCACAAAATTAAGAAGAATTTTGAAAAACAGTTCTTTTTTTTGTGCTATTTTTTTAGGCTTGTACATATCCTTTGTTAGGAGGGACAAGCATACTATGAATGTATCAGGATTAACAGAAGAGGAAGTAGAGATAAGTCGTAAAAAGTATGGAGATAATGAACTCGTAAAGAAAAAAAAGAATAGTTTCTTGCGACTCTTATTGGAATCTTTAGGAGACCCCATTATAAAAATTCTTTTGATTGCTTTGGCAGTCAAAGTTGTAGTTCTTTTTAAAAGTTTTGATTGGTTTGAAACACTTGGAATTTTGATTGCTATTTTTTTAGCTTCGTTTATTTCCAGTATTTCTGAATATGGAAGTGAAGCGGCTTTTGAGCGACTTGGAGAAGAAGCAGCAAAAATCAAAGTGAAAGTAAAAAGAGCTGGTGAAGTAAAAGAAATTGAAATTAAAGATGTAGTTAAGGGGGATTTGGTTCTTTTAAATACAGGGGATAAAATACCGGCAGATGGGTATTTAATAGAGGGAAGTGTCTATGTAGATGAATCTTCTATTAATGGAGAAGCAAAAGAAGTAGAAAAAGTACCGTTTATTTCTGGAGTTATGGAAGACAAACATAAAATATTTAGAGGAACGATTGTTTATAATGGAAATGCTCTTATGAAAGTAACGGAAGTTGGAAATAATACGATTTACGGACGTCTTGCTAGTGAATTACAAGAAAAAGAACCGATAAGTCCTTTAAAGCTTCGTCTTCGAGGACTTGCTAGTGTAATTAGTAAAATTGGATATGTCGGAGCTATTTTGGTTGTTATTTCTTATTTATTTTCCGTTATTTTTATTGCTAATCATTTTGAACGGGAAGCGATTCTTGCAACAATTACTAATTTTCCTGTTATGTTTGATTATCTTTTATATGCGCTTACTTTAAGTGTTACCATTATTATTGTGGCAGTACCAGAGGGATTGCCAATGATGATTACGCTTGTTTTATCAAGTAATATGAAACGGATGTTAAAAGAACAGGTTTTGGTTCGAAGGTTAGTGGGTATTGAAACAGCAGGGAGTTTAAATGTACTCTTAACTGACAAAACAGGAACACTTACGAAAGGAAGACTTGAAGTTACAGAATTTATAAGTGGTAATTTAAAATCGTATAAAACAATAGAAGCTATACAACAAGAAAAATTTTACAATTGTATTTATGAATCGTTTTATTATAACAATGAAAGTTTATTTGATAATCATCTTGAAGTCGTCGGAGGAAATACGACCGATAGAGCATTGTTAAAATTTATAAAAAGACCCGTTTCTAAAACTTATAAAGTATTAGAAAAAGTACCTTTTAATAGTCAAAATAAATATTCTTGTGTACAAATTGCTAATGAAGAACGTACTACTTTTGTAAAAGGTGCCGCCGAGAAAATTTTAAATAAATGTACACGTTATTTAAATGAAGACAATGTAGAAAGAACATTACTGAATAAAAAAGTTTTAGAAGAAAAAATAAATACTCTTACAAAGAGTGGAACCAGAGTACTTGTGATGGCGTATTCGAAAAGGGGGATAGAAGAAGAACTTCACGATTTGGTTTTTTTAGGGATACTTGCCATTCGCGATGAGCTAAGGGAAGAAGCACGTGAAGGTATTCATTTAATTAAAAGCGCTGGTATTGCTATTATTATGATTACAGGAGACCATCAGGATACAGCAAAAAGTATTGCTAAGGAAGCAGGGTTATTAGAAGATGAACGTGACTTAATCTTAACAAGTGATGAATTAAATCGGTTGTCCGATAATGAAATAAAAAGAATTGTACCACATTTGCGGGTCGTTGCAAGAGCTCTTCCGAAAGATAAAAGTAGATTGGTTCGTATTTTAGAAGAAATGGATTTAGTGGTTGGGATGACAGGGGATGGTGTAAATGATGCCCCAGCGTTAAAAAAAGCAAATGTAGGTTTTGCAATGGGAAGTGGTACAGAGGTATGTAAAGAAGCGAGTGATATTGTTATTTTAGATGACAATATTTTGTCTATTAGTAAAGCTATTTTATATGGTAGAACGATTTTTAAAAGTATCAGAAAATTTATAATCTATCAACTTACTTGTAATATGGGAGCTCTTCTTATGTCTATTTTAGGGCCATTTATTGGAATTAATACACCAATTACCATTATTCAAATGCTCTGGATTAATATGATAATGGATACGTTTGCAGGACTTGCATTCTCTTTTGAGCCTCCTTTAAAACGTTATATGTTTGAAGCTCCTAAAAGCAAAAAAGAACCGATTATTAATGGATATATGTATGGTCAAATTATTTTTACGGGTAGTTATTCAGCACTTTTATGTATTTTATTTTTAAAACTGCCTCTGTTTAAACATTTAATACGAGTAGGAAGCTCTTATGAATATTTGATGACTGCTTATTTTGCTTTGTTTATTTTTATTGGCGTAAGTAATGCTTTTAACGCCAGAACCGAAAGACTTAATTTATTTGCTCATTTAAAACAAAATAAAGTTTTTCTATTTACCATTCTTTTTATTGTGGTGGTACAAATGTATTTGATTTACCATGGAGGAGATTTATTTCGCACGTATGGACTTACGCTTAAGGAATTAACTATCGTCATTGTTCTTTCGGTTAGTGTTATACCTGTAGATATGCTTCGTAAAATTTACATCAAGAAAAGGCATTACGCATGTAGTGTGTAAGACAATTTTATAAAAAATTATTCTTTATGCTTAATTATATATTCTGGCTATTTTTTCTATTGGTAATCTTATAAAAATGTAATTGTAAATGAAAGCGGTAGTATAGTATAATATATATAGAGTAGAAAGAATACCAAATGGAGAAAAGTGAGAAAAAATGGAAAAGAAAAATAAAACAATGTTAA
>CARMXJ010000029.1 GCA_949025205.1 uncultured Bacilli bacterium
GTAGGAAAATTGAGGAGAGCTGTTCCTAGTACGAGAGGACCGGAATGGACATACCAATGGTGTATCTGTTGTAACGCCAGTTGCATTGCAGAATAGCTATGTATGGACGGGATAACCGCTGAAAGCATCTAAGCGGGAAGCCTCCTCCAAGATGAATTTTCCCATTCTTCGTGAAGTAAGATCCGTTGTAGACTACAACGTTGATAGGCTAGAGGTGGAAGCGTAGTGATACGTTGAGCTGACTAGTACTAATAGATCGAGGATTTAACTTATTTATTTAATTATGAGTACATTATCTTGTTTTTAAAGGACAAAATCCTTTATAGGTGACGATAGCTCAGTGGATACACCTCTTCCCATCCCGAACAGAGAAGTTAAGCACTGAAACGCCGACAATAGTGTAAGCGAAGATAGGAAGTTGCCTATTTTTTTTTGGTTAAAATTAAAATTCGTTTCGAGGTGAGATTATGGATAATGATTTTTCCATACCTTTAAAATCTTTTTCTTTATTCTCTTTGTTTCATACATCAAAAGAGGATTTACAATTTTTAAAAAGCTTATCAAATGATCCAGAACTAATGGAATATATGGATTCACTAATGTATTATGTAGGAAAGAAACATGCTTACATAATAAAACAAAATGACAAATTCATTGGTTTTTTAAATATTGCAAATGACTCCTATAGGAATAGCAATGAAAATAATAAGGAATTATATATTGTAATTGCAAAAGAGTTTCAAAACCAAGGTTTCGCATCTAAAGTAATTGAAGAAGTTTCAGAATATTTATTTCAAATAGAAGATATTGATAATATTGTTATAGCAGCTTTTAATAAACATATGGTAAGCATTGCAACAAAATTAGGGTGTGATAATACCAATAATGTTATTTTTATTAAAAAAAATCCAAACAAAGTTTTTAAATTGTAGTTTTATGATATAATGAAATAAATATATACAAAGGTGGTAGTAGTATGGGGTATATAAAATATAGAGCGGTAACCAAACCCTTTAATTTTTCAAAAGCAATCGAAGCAAAAGAACTTCCTGCTTATGTCAAACAATATATTAGAGAAGAGCAAATATTGTGTTCTTATAAAACCAGTAGAGACCATGGAATATTCACTGATAAAAAGATCGTATTATTTGATAATTATGATAAAAGAAAACAAATATATACGATACCTTATAAATCTATTTCCACTTTATCCGTAATATTTGATGAAAAAAGTGCAGAATTAAGTTTATTTTTAAATTCTGGATATCCAGTTCGATTAAAGTTTATTAATATGACAGGAGAAGATAAATTGCGCTTACGTATTTTATATACGTGCATTAATCGTTTAGTAAATGACCAAGAGCCACTTAAGATGGATATGGATAGATTACTTAAAAATGACATTAGTCTTTCCAATTGAAATAGAAATACAACAATAGTTCTATTTTTAAATGTAGTATTAAAGAAGTAGAATAAAACAAAAAAAACGAAAATTTTATTTTGTCCTTTATTTGTCAAATAAATTCATATATAATAAACGGGTAAAGGAGTATTTTTATGGCGAATATTAAAGATTATTTAAAATGGCGAGGAGATTTATCTTTTAAAGTAAGTCCGTTTAATGAAGTGGATAACTTAATCCTTTCTGAGATATCTTATTTAAATTTAGATGGTATTATAAAAGAAAAGAATATAACCATTCATAACGCCATTGAAAAGTATTTAAATAAATATGACGAAAAAGCCATATTATCGCAATTTCCATTAAGTAAAAATCCTATTTCTTTTTTTAAAAATGTAAAAGATTCCAATCGCTTTGGCTCTTTAAAAATAAGGCACTATATAAATAAGGTTTCTAAAAAAGAAGAAAAACAATTTTCGGCGATGATAATCAAACTAAATTACAATACTGTATACGTTGCATTTAAAGGAACAGATAGTACGTTAATTGGTTGGAAAGAGGACTTCAATATGAGTTTCATGAATGAAGTGCCTTCTCAATTGGAAGCAGTGGCATACTTAAATAAACACATTCACTTTTTAAATCATAAAATATACATTGGAGGACATTCTAAAGGAGGGAATTTAGCAGTTTACGCTGCTGTGAATTGTAAAAAACATATTCAAAGAAAAATAAAAAATGTATTTAATAACGATGGACCTGGTTTTTTAGACGAATTTATGTTTTTACCAAACTACAATAAAATTTTATCCAAAATCGTTACAACGATACCTGAAACTTCTATTATTGGCATGCTTTTAAATCATAAGGAAGAATACAAAGTCGTAAAAAGTACAGCTTTAGGAATATGGCAACATGATTGCCTTTCTTGGGAAGTAGCAAAAGACCATTTTGTAACGCTCAAAGAAGTAAATGAAACAAGTAGTAAAATACGAAAGACCATTACGGATTGGCTCCAAAATATTGATAAAAAACAAAGAGAAATATTTATTAATACTTTATTTAAAATTCTTGAAAATAACAAAATAGAAACAGTAGAAGACATAGCAAAATTAAAGCTTCGCAAAATACCAGGGTTAGTAAGAGAATTTACACGAATTGATGAAGAAACACGAAAAATAATGATGGAACTTTTAAAAGAATTAATGCGAGAGGCCAATAAAAATTTTGACAAAAAAACTATCTTTTATGGACTTCGTCATGTAAATAAAAAAGAATAATAAATAAATTGTCAAACAAAGCATTAAAGATTGAATTAAATATTTGTCCTTTGCTATAATAAAAATAGGTGATTAGTATGGATTATAAATTCACATCAAGAAGTGAAGAAGATACTTTAGAATTAGCACAAAATATAGAAAGTGAAAAATTTCCCAATATGGTCATTTGCCTAGATGGAGAATTAGGAAGTGGAAAAACTGTTTTTGTAAAAGGCTTTGCTAGTGCCTTAGGAATTGAAGACAATGTAACTTCTCCAACATTTACTTTAGTAAAAGAATATCCAAATGGAGAACTACCATTATACCACATGGATGTATATCGCTTGGAAGGGTCTTGTGATACCGTTGGATTTGATGAATACTTTAATAAAGGTGGCGTATCTATAGTAGAATGGTCTGATTTAATATGCGACTGTCTACCAGAAGAAAGATTAACGATTCATTTTAAAGTGATTGATGAAAATACAAGAGTACTTGTTTTTGAACCATCTGGAAAACAATATGAAGATTTATGCAATAGTGTGTTATAATAGAGGCTCGAATACGAGTTTTTTTGTGCAAAACTATTTAGAAAGGATGATTTAGATGTACACATTATATATAGATACGCACAGCAATAAGATTACAATGATACTTTATAAAGAGAAAAAGATTCTTTATAAAAGAGAGGAAAATACCAGTTCAAATCATAGCGAAAATACAATGCCGATATTAATGGAAGTATTAAAAAAAGCAAATATAGAAACAACGGATTTAAATGAAATCATCGTTGTAAATGGTCCTGGTTCTTTTACAGGTATTCGAATTGGAGTTACAATTGCCAAAACCCTAGCTTATACTGTAAATATTCCAATTAAAGTAATGTCAAGTTTACTAATTAAAGCCGTATCCTTTACACATGAAGAAGTAACCATTGTCGAACGAGAAAAAAATGGCGTATTTTTAGGAACTTTTGATAAAGAAAACAATTTAATTGGAGAATATAAATATCTATCTAATAAAGAATACAGAGATTTAGATAACAAAAAGAATGTAAAAGAAGAAGTAAAACTAGACTATTTACAAATTCTAAACTTTGCAAACAATCTAGAAAGTATACATCCTCATGCTGTAAACCCTTTGTATGTAAAAAAAATAGAGGTTCAAAAATGATACGTTATTTTAAAATAGAAGATATAGAAAAGATAAACGAATTAGGAAATAAAATTACTTCTAATTTTTCCAAGACAAACGATTTAGAAAAAATAAAGGAAGACAAATTCACAAAAATTTTAGTATATGAAACAGAAAATAGAGTTGTAGCCTTTTTAATGTATACAGAATTAGAGGAAACCATCGATATCAATGATATTTTTGTGGAAGAAGAGTATCGAAGAAAAAACATCGCCAGTTGTTTACTGGATTACATGATAAGTGAATTAAAAAGTAGCATAAAGTTAATAACGTTAGAAGTAAGAAAAAGCAATACAAAAGCGATTCAGCTTTATGAGAAATTTGGATTTTCCATTTACCATACGCGAAAAGATTATTACGGTACAGAAGATGCTTATTTAATGGGAAGGAGTATAGAAAGATGAAAGATGTTTATATTTTGGCAATAGAGTCTTCATGCGATGAAACAAGCATGGCCATTGTAAAAAACGGGACAGAAGTAGATTCTTTTACGGTGTTAACGCAAATGGATACCCATGCTAGATATGGAGGAGTTGTTCCTGAAATTGCCTCTCGTATGCATACAGAAAATATTACCATGGTTTTAGAAGAAACAATGAAAAAGAGTAGCATTACAATAGAAGAGGTAGATGCCATCGCCGTTACTTATGCACCAGGATTATTGGGGAGCTTACTAGTCGGGGTAGAATTTGCTAAAATCCTTGCACTTGTGTATAAAAAGCCTTTAATTGCAGTAAATCATACCATAGGACATATTTATGCCAATAACATTGATAACAAGCTAGAATTTCCTTTGCTTGCTTTAGTCGTAAGTGGAGGACACACCGATTTAATTGAAATGGAAGCAGATTATGAATTCAAAATATTAGGAAGCACACTAGATGATGCAGTAGGAGAATGTTACGACAAAGTAGCAAGAGTACTAGATTTAAAATATCCAGGAGGCCCAAATGTAGAAAAATTAGCATTACTAGGGAAAAACACGTATCCCATGCCAAAACCTGTAAACGATAATACTTATAATTTTAGTTTTAGTGGTTTAAAAAGTGCAGTAATCAATTTAGTACATAACGAACATCAAAGAAAAAAAGAAATAAGAAAAGAAGATTTAGCTTGTAGCTTTCAAACGGCAGCGGTTGATGAACTAACAAGAAAAGTAGAATTAGCTCTTCAAAATACCCACATCAAATCTCTAATTGTTGCTGGAGGTGTTTCAGCAAGTGGTTACTTACGTGAAGAAATTAAAAAAGTAGCAGACAAATACCAAGTAAAAGTAAATATTCCAGAAAAAAAGTATTGTACAGACAATGCTGCGATGATTGGAGCTGCTGCCTATCCTTTGTTTTTAGAGCAAAAATTTGCAGACTTCAACTTAAATGCCTCAAGCCAAGGAACGATTGTAGAATAAATTTTAGAGAAAAAGAACTTGTCAAAAGCGACTTTTTATGTTAGCATGAATATGTCAAGGGAACTTGCATAAAATAAAAAAGGGAAATACCTAACTTTCGCGAGTTGAGTACTTACCCAAAGTTAATTGTTTAAGTACTTAATCTATTTGCAGATTGAGTACTATTTTTTTATACATAGAATCATTAAAGAGACTATTAATAAAAGGATAATTAATATTAGAAATGAGATTAATAAATCTTTTTTCTTCATAAATATCAAGCCTCCTTTCACAAGAAAGTTGGCAAGTACTCAACAGTTAGTATTTCCTAATGAAATTATATAATATTAAAATTTATTTAACAAGAAAATAAAGAAATATTTAAAAAGTTTGATATTGAATTTGATATAAATGATGAAAAATTGAAAATGGTAAGTTATCTAAAAAATAGAAATAAAGAGGTGAAAACATGAAAATAACAAATAAATAAGTCCGGCATAAACTCTAATTATGCCAAAAAGGAGGCATAATATGTTAGAAATAAAAGAAGTGAATATAAAAGTAAAGGAAAGATATTTAATTAAAAATTTATCTTTAACGTTAAATATGGGAGATAAACTTGCCATTATAGGAGAAGAAGGAAATGGGAAATCTACCCTTTTAAAATCCATTTTAGGAATATGTGAGTACGCTGAAGTAACTGGATATATTAACAGAAAAGAAAATAGAATTGGATATTTAGAACAGTCATTAAGTGAAGAAAATACAAACAAAAAAGGATATGACTTTTTATTTGAAAACGATATAGAGTATTATGATAAAATAAATTCATTCTATAAAAATATAAAAGAAATGCATTTAAGTGATGAAATCTTATCTCAAAAAATGAATACTTTATCCGGTGGAGAAAAAATAAAAATGAGTATATTAAAGCTTTTACTGAACGACTACGATATTTTATTTTTGGATGAACCCACAAACGATTTAGACATCCAAACATTAGAATGGTTAGAAGACTTTATAAATCATACTAACAAACCCATTGTATATGTTTCACATGATGAAACATTATTAAGAAATACAGCCAATAGGATTTTACATATCGAGCAAATACGAAAGAAAACAGATTGTAGACATACTTTATTAAAAATGGATTATGATACCTATGTAAATACTAGGCTTCGAAAAATAGACAAACAAACACAAGTGGCAAAGAGCGAAAAAAGAGAGTTTAACAAACAACAAGAAAAATTAAGAAAAATAATGCAGAAAGTGGAATACGAGCAAGAAACTATTTCCAGGCGTGACCCGCATGGAGCACAAGTATTAAAAAAGAAAATGCATGCCTTAAAATCACAAGAAAAGAAATTAAACAATACAGATTTAACAGAAATCCCCGATGTAGAAGAAAGCATTTGTTTCTTTTTTGAAGCAGTTGAGATTCCCAAAACAAAAAAGATAATAAGTTTAGACATAAAGGAATTAAAAGTACAAGAAAAAGTGCTATCTAGAAATATAAAACTAGAGATAACAGGTCCTGCACATGTATGTATAATAGGAAAAAATGGAGTAGGGAAATCCACTTTAATGAAAGAAATCTATAACAGTTTAAAAGAAAGAAAAGATATAAAAGTAGGGTATATGCCCCAAAATTATGAAGATATTCTAGATACATTCGAATATATACAAGACTTCTTATCTTCTTGTGGTCTTAAAGAAGAACTTACAAAATCTAGAATGTATTTAGGAAATATGAAATTTACCCAAGAAGAAATGACTTCTAAAATAAAAGATTTAAGCAATGGGACCAAAGCCAAATTATTTCTTGTAAAATTAGTGTTAGAAAAATGCAATGTTTTATTATTAGATGAACCAACCAGAAATGTAAGTCCTCTCTCTAATCCAGTCATTCGAAAATCTTTAAGAGAATATAAAGGAGCAATTATAAGCATTTCTCACGATAGAAGGTATATCGAGGAAGTAATAGATGATGTTTATACCCTAACTGAAAACGGTTTAAGAAAAGATCGATAAAAAAAATAACGAATTACTTTTTACTTTCGTTATTTTTTTCTTGGTCAAATTTTTCCCATAAAGCATCGGTTGTATACAGCCCATTATTTTTTTCTCTCTTTTTGATATATTCCTCAAAAGTTCCAATGACTTTGGCAGGAACTCCTGCAACAACGGTACCCGCCGGTACATCTTTTGTTACGACACTCCCTGCTGCAATAAGAGCATTCGGTCCTATTTTTACATTCGAAAGAATCGTTGTATTGCATCCAATAAAAACATTATCCATCACTTCAATACAGCCAGCTTGGTAACAAAAATCTCCTCTTTTTAAATGATTTAATCCTAAATGGAAAATATCATGCGTTACAAAAGTAACATTACTTGTTACAATGACATTGTTATGAAATTTAATAAGTTTAGGGTCAGAAGGAATAAAACGAGGTTGGAAAAAGAAATTTTCTCCTACTTCTCGAAAAATCTGATGTTTAATAATATATTGATTTCTTTTATCACTATTTATAATTGATGCAATTCGCAAGCGATGCAATTGATTTTTAGTCCATTCTTTCATATTTGTAATCCCTCCTTATTATGATACCAAACAAGAAGCATTTTTACAAATAAAAAGCAGCAATTTTATTCATCGTCGCTTTCACTATTATCTGTATCTTCTGGACTTCCCGGTATAACAGGGTCTTTATTTTCATTGTCACCCCCAGAAGGAGGTTTTGGATTATCTTCTCCATCACCATCATTAGGTAATCCAGGAACATTTGGAATATCTGTGTCATCATCCTTATCTCCAGGTTTTGTTGTTTGTGAATTATCATTGTCTTTATCCGTATCATCATTTCCAGGCTTTGTTTGAGAATTAGTATCTGTATCATCACAAACTTGATTGATATAGATTTCCATATAAGAAATACTTTTTACAAGAGTACCAATACTAACACTTTGGTTTCCAATTAATCCAGGAACACCTGTACTACAAGTAAATCCTTTTGATAGGGTAATTCTATTACTTGAAGCCCAAGCTTCTGCTTCACTTACTGTTTTTCCAATAAAGTTTGGAACGGTTGGTTCTTTTCCTCCACCGGTAATTCCTTTTCCAATAATCGGAGAAGAATACTCTTCGTTATAATCATAAGAGAATGTTTTAATCATTTCTTCTTTTTTAAGACCTAAATTTACTTCTAAAGCATCGTGGATAGTTTCCAAACTTTTTTCGTAATAGCCAAGAGCAGATAGTTGCATACCCCCCACCATAACAGGTAGGTTATAAACTTCTAAGTACGTTTTTTGAATGGTTATAAAATCATTTCCTTTTAGTCCTTCAAACAACATATTCTTTAATGTTTGATAGAAAGATAAAATTTGGGTTGTGGATAAGTTTGTTGCAATATTTTTACCCACCACTTCTAAAAGCTTTTCAAAATCAGAGAAACTACTAACATTCATTACTTTTTTGGCAATCGCTTCAACGATTTGTTGTTGGTGTCTGTTTCTTGCTAAATCACTTGCTAAGAAACCATGCCTATTTCTAGCATATGCAAGCGCTTGGTCCCCATTTAAATGTTGCATTCCTGTATCCATACAAACTAAATTGGCTAAATCGCGCCATTTATTGCTTTCGCACAATTTTCCTTTTCCATATTTAGAAACATACACACTATAATCGGGTTGTTCTACTTCTACATCAACCCCACCTAAAGTATTTACTAAATCGATTACTCCATTAAAATTAATTTTAGCATAATAATCAATTTCAATATCCACTAAGTTTTGAACGGTATTAATCACACATTCTGTACCATAAGCAGCAGCAGAGTTAATTTTATGATATCGATTGTTATTACAAGCAATAGGGACATAAGTATCTCTTGGGATACTAAACATCGTAGCTGTAAGAGTATTAGGATTAAAGGTGATAAGCATTAAGGTATCTCCATTAAAAGCAGCATTAGCATTTAATCCATCGTATTCGGAATCCACTCCCATTAATAAAACAGTAAAGGGGTCCGTTAATTTTTTATTCGAATTGGTAATGGTTTTCGTTTTCATTTGTTCACTATATTCAAATAAAACTTTGGTTTCATTATGAATATTTTCATATACTTCTTCGCTTCCAAAAATAATCGCATAATTGCTAGAAACGAAAACCGCATCAACTTCCTTACTATATAACGCACTTAACATCGTAAAATAATCATCGTAATATTCTATTTTTTGGTTTAAATTCTCGCGATTCAATAGTGTATTTGCTAAAATATAGCCTTCAATATCTTGGTTGTTACTAATCATTCCAATTGTACTAGAACTTTTAAGCTCTGTATCCTTTAAAGCAATTAAATTTGTTGTGTACGTAGTGTATTCTTGTTGTGAAAACATATCAATTTTATTATAAATTTTATTGATGAGGATAAAAGCAAATACCATGACAACAACAAAGATAATTTGGAAAAAAGTAAGAACTCCAAATTTTTTATATTTTCGAGTCAAAATAGTTGATAATCCAAACAAGAAATAAACAAGAAACCAAATGCCAAACAATACTAAAAGAATAACTCGAATGACCGTTTCAATTCCTACTAAACTTAATAAGGCTTTAGCAAATAATACATACCCTGCAATAAAGGCAATCACCAAATTAAAATGCAGAAATACGGTAAATTTATTTGCTCTTTTAATTTTTCTAAATAATACTTTCATACGCTACCCTCTCATATTATAGTATTATATAAAAAAAAACACGTTTTTACAATTCCCAATTACTTGACAAAAAAATGACAAACAAAATTTGCAAAGTTTCAAAAAATGTCATTTTATGCTATAATTTATATAGAATAAAGGAGGACAAAAAATGAAAAAAAAGCTTTGTTTACTTATCCTATTATTTATTTTCTGTTTTACAACTCTTGAAGTGAAAGCAAGTACAAAAAAAGCTCTTTTAACAGGAAATGAAGTTAATTTAAGAACAGGGCCTGGTACAAACTATGGAAGTATTGCTTCTTTAAGTTTAGGTTCCGTTTATCCCTTAGTAGAAGAAATTTTATTCCCAAGTCAAAAAGCATGCAGTGAGGGTTGGTATAAAATCCAATATGGAAATACTGTGGGATATGTTTGTTCATCTTATATTAGTATTATGATAGAGCAAGATAATCATGTAACTCCTTCAAATAATTGTGAACAAGAAATGGCAAGTATTGGATTTCCTCAAAGCTATTGGAGTGGTTTATGCAATTTAAAAGCAAATCATCCCAATTGGAATTTTAAAGCAATAGATACTAATTTAGACTGGAAAACTGTAGTAGAAAAAGAAAGCCAATGTGGACTTAGTGCAGTTCCAACAGATAATACAGAATACATTGATTTTTCTTGTAGTAATATTTTCGGAGGTTCTTTTAAGCCAGCAAGTCAAAAAGCGGTCGCTTATTATATGGACCCCAGAAACTGGCTGGATGAAAAATACATCTTCCAATATTCTTACTTAAAATACGACTCTGCTAGCGCTAATACTTATGAACTTGGTGTAAATGGAATAATCGGCCATACGGCATTTTATCAATATCACCAAAGCGTAGGCAATAATCTTTCTTCTATTACAACTGCATCAGGTTCAAGTGCTAATGTAAGTCCCATATTTTTAGCTTCCAGAATGTTACAAGAATTAGGAAGTAGTACCAATTTATATAATTTGTATAGTGGAAATCATGGATATTATAATTTCTTTAATTATGGGGTTAATGATAGTTGCGTAAAAGCGAATGGAACAACTACTTGTGGTATTAATTATGCCAAAACTGCTGGTTGGGATAGTCCAAGAAAAGCTATTGAAGGAGCAGCAGGGCTACTAGCTGCTAATTACATTAACAAAGGACAATATACAACTTATTTACAAAAATTTAACATTGTTCCAACGCAACAAAGTGTCCTTTTTGGCCATCAATATATGACCAATATCGCCGCTCCTTCTAGTGAATCCAAGATTACTTATAATTCTTATAAATCTATAGGAATTGTGGATATTGGCCATACCTTTTATATTCCGGTATATCAAAATATGGATGATACAATTCACAATAGCAATAATGGAGGAAGTGGAAGCGAAGAAAACAATGTTACCTCTCTACCCATTAGTACTATTGTAACCTCTAGCGGTTATAAATATGAATCTGGAACAATCTCTGGTATTGCTTCTGGAACAGATGTATCAACGATAAGCACTACTTTAGGAGCAATGAGTGGAAATCCTAATGTTATTGTGACTGATAAAAATGGAAAACAAGTAACAAATGGAAAAATAGGAACAGGTTTTAAAGTGAAAATTTCAAACGGAAAAACAACAGAAGAATTACAAGTGGTAATAAAAGGGGATACTTCAGGAGATGGAATAGTAAATGCCTTAGATTTATTACAAGTGCAAAAACATATTTTAAAATCTTACTCTTTAACTGGAGTATATTTAAAAGCAGCAGACACTTCTAAAGACGGAAGTATAACAGCTTTAGATTTATTACAAGTACAAAAACATATTTTAGGAACGTATACTGTAGAACAATAGGAGGTATAATATGAATAAGACAAAAATTATTTTTATAGGAATCTTGTTATTTTTACTATTCCCTATTTTAGTAAATGCGGCATCTGGGACTGTAAAGGTCACAGGATCTTCTACAGCGATTGTAGGAAACCAAGTAAAGGTAACAGTTACTCTTTCCAGTAATACCGCCATTGGTAGTTGGAATTTAAGCTTAAATTATAATAAAAATTATTTACAACTTGTAGATTGTAATACAGAAGCAAAAGGTACCATTATGGCAAATTCTTCTTCAGGAACCAAATCAAAAAGCTATACGTTTACATTTAAAGCACTAAAAAGTGGAAACACAAATGTATCGATTGGAAGTTACGAAGCTTATGCTTATTCTGATTTAAGTAGTATGAATTTGAGTGTAAATACTCTTTCTATGAAAATTATGACACAACAAGAATTGGAAGCAACCTATAGTAAAGATAATGATTTAAAAGAATTAGCAGTAGAAGGTTACGGGCTAACTCCAGATTTTTCTAAAGCTACTTTAGAATATCACTTAACGATCCCATCAGATGTTACAAAAATAAATATTATAGCAACTAAAAATGATAATAATGCAAGTCTTACTGGAGATGGAGAACATGAAGTTATAGAAGGTAAAAATCAGTTTGAAATTATTGTAACAGCTCAAAACGGAAGTGAAAAAAAATACATTCTAAATATCGAAGTAGAAGATATAAATCCTATAAAGGCTATGATAAAAGAAAGCAATTATACTCTTGTTAAAAGAAAAGATGTCCTAACAAAACCAGATGCTTATGAAGAGACATCCATTACGATAAATAATATAGAAATACCTGCTTTTTATAGTGAAATCACTAAATTTACGTTAATAGGGTTAAAAGATGATACTGGAAAAATTTATCTTGCTATTTATGATGAAAAAACAAAAGAGTATACTTTATACAATGAAACAAAAGCAAATGCTTTAAATCTTTACTTAACTGATTTTCCAAGTGCTATAAAAGGATATACAAAAACAACAATCAAAATAAATGAGGTAGAAGTACTCGCTTATAAAAAAGAAGGAACAAGTCGATTTGCAATTGTTTATGGAATGAACTTAGAAACTGGAAAATATGATTACTATAAATACGATACAGAAGAAAATACGTTCCAAATTTGGGATAAAGAAGAAATAGATGCTTTAACAAAAGATAAAGAAACCTATACTTATGCTTGTTATGCTTTTGGCGGAGGACTTTTAGTTTCATTCTTATTAATTATTTCATTATTATGTAAAAAGAAGAAAAAGAAAAATAATAAAAAAATAGATAGAATAGAAAAACAAGAAGAAAAACCAAGTCAACCAAAAAAAGAAATAGAAAATGACTTTTGGGCAGATGAAAAAAAACATCATAAAAAAGAAAAGGAAAAAGAGCCATTTAAAAAGCCAGAACAAGATAAGAAAAGCATTGAAGAAGCTATTGAAAATTGGGAAGACATAAAAAAAGAAGAACCACAAGAACAACAACTAAGTTCCAATGAAGAACTATTTGGTATCAATAGTACGAGGAAAAATGACTAAAAGAGTCTATTTTTCTTCATTTTTTTTTTTGTTTACGTTATAATAAAAATAGATAAAAATGGAAGTGAAGTAAAATGTATGTAAATGGCCATGATGTATTTATTATTGTATTTGTAACATTTTTAAGTAGTTTAATTGTAACACCAATTGTTGAGAAAATTGCGTATCACGTAAAAGCCTTAGATTATCCAAATGCAAGAAGACTCAATAAAGTGCCAATGCCAACACTTGGAGGGCTTGCAATATTTTTTTCCTTTATGCTAGGATATATGCTGTATGCTAGAAGTAGTGTGCAAATGTTATCGATTTTAATGGGAAGTTTTTTATTAATCTTTATGGGGTTTATAGATGATATTAATCCTTTAAAAACAAAATACCAACTGGCAGTGCAGTTAATCGCCGCAGGTATTGTTGTATTTTATGGAAATATAACACTAGACTTTATCACCTTTGTAGGTTTTAATATTACCTTTGCTGCTCCTTGGAATTACATGATTACGATGATTTTAATTGTAGCAATTATCAATACTATCAATTTATCTGATGGGCTTGATGGCTTAAGTTCTGGCGTTAGTTCCATTTACTTCTTAACGATTGCGATTATTGCGTATATTATGAATGCGATGGAAGGACTAGATACCACACTTGCTCTAATTATGCTTGGCTCCACACTAGGATTTCTGGTTTACAACTTTCCACCCGCTAGAATGTATGTCGGAGATACCGGAAGTAACTTTTTAGGATTTATCATTGCTGTTATTTCTCTTTTAGGGTATAAAACAGCAACGTTTACATCGCTGATTATTCCTCTTATCATTTTAGCAACTCCTATTATTGATGTTGCTTTCTCGATTATTAGAAGACTTTTAAAAGGGCAAAATCCATTTAATACCCCCGATAAATCGCATTTGCACCACCAACTTCTTAACATGAAATTCTCTACACGTTCTTCTTTACTTATTATTTATGCCATCGATATTTTATTTGCAGCAACTTCGATTTTTTATGTATTAGGGGATACTTATTATGCTATATTTATTTACATTGGTTTAATGATTGTTTTCTTATTTATCGTTTTAAAAACAGATATTTTATTTAAAAGAAGTGAGAAGAAGAAAAATGGAAAAACTAAAAAAGATATATAAACAATATGAAGAAATCATTAATTATGTAATGGTTGGTTTACTTACAACCGTTGTTAGTTTAGCTACTTACTTTATTTGTGTTCATACTTTTCTAGATGCAAATAATGCTTTCGAAATTCAAATTGCCAATGTAATTTCATGGATACTTGCCGTTGCTTTTGCCTACATCACCAATCGAATTTTCGTCTTTAAAAGCAAATCAAAAAATTACCTAAAAGAAATTACAAGTTTTGTACTTCTAGAATTTTAACGTTATTAATGGATATGGGAATTATATTTTTATTCGTAACTGTTTTGCACAGAAGCGATACAATTGGCAAATTAATAAGCCAAGTGGTTGTAACCATTGCCAATTATATATTTAGTAAGATATTTGTGTTTCGTAAGAAATAGTTTCTAAGCTTTTTATTTCAAATAACTGAGGTGTTTTGCATGGAAAAATATATTATAGATAAAAAAGACATAGATAAAAACTTTTTTCATTTTACAAATCAAAAAAATTTAAAAACTATTAGTAAAGAAGGTCTTATACCTGCTATTGGCCATCATGCGAAATATATTGAGAAAACAAAAAAAGTGTTCTTTGTAGAAGGATTAGACAATTTATTAATATTATTTGATTGTTGGATAAATTGCTTTTATTATTTACCAGTGATACCTTTTATTTATAAATTAGGAGCATTTTTTCTTAGACAAAAATGGTTTCCTATGATTATTGCTGATGGTTATTTCGGAACTCTAAAAAAAAGTAAATTGCACCGAAAAAGAGCATACAAAATTTTTAATAAAATGTTAGATAATGGCATTTTGCTTCAATTGGAACTGGAAGAAAATATTGATTTTAAATACAATGATAAAGACGAGATTAAATTAAGAGGATATAAGAGAAGACACTTAGAATTAATGGGGTATTCAAAAGCTTATTCAAGTTTAGATAATAATAACATGGACAAATGGAATATGCATACCATCACGGGACATAAAGTAGAAAAAGAAAAAATAAAACTGTGTGTTTTAGAAAATAAGGATTGCCAATTAAGAAATATATTTAATTATTGTATAGAAAATACTAAAATAGATTTACAAAATATTTGTCCTATATTACATGATTTTATAAAGAGTCAAGAATATAATAAGGAAAGTTATATTAGTTATATAGAGCCTGAATACCTAAACAAGATAGGTTTTAAAGAGAATCAAATAAATAAAGTAAAGAGATTAATGAATAGAGGAATACAAGAGAATTTGTATTCAAAAACAAAAATTCCTTATCATGATAATAAACATATTGAAAGAGTAATTATGTATGCTATTTGGATACTTAAAGAAAAAGAGAAAAAGAAAGAATACTTAGAAAATCAAGAAATCTTATTACTAGCAGCGTTATATCATGATTGTGGAAGAAACGTAGCTTCTAATAAAATGCATGGTATTGTTGGAGCAAAAATAGCTAGAAACAAGTTAAAAAATACTATTGATGATAAAGCAATAAATAGTATCTGTCTTCTAATAGAAACTCACGCCTCTTACCAAGATATTGACGATTTTAGAGATTATAATTATTCAGAAGAAGAAAAGAAAAATATTCAGATATTGTCCGATATTTTAAAAGATGCGGATGCGCTAGATAGAAATAGAATTAAACTTTTTCCTTTTGCAAAATGTGATGTCAATAGATTAAGAACTTTAGAAGCTAAAGAAATCTATAAGTGTAGTGCATTATTCTATGATAAATACCAAGAAGCGGTAAAAAATAAAAAAGCAATAGTCAAAAAAATTTACAAAATAAAAAAGTAGATAATATTGAAAAAGTAAATAAATTAAGATAAAATGAAATTATAATAGGAGGAAAAAAATGAAAAAGAAAGAAAAAATCCTCTCAACCAGAACTAGTCTGGGGGGGGG
>CARMXJ010000030.1 GCA_949025205.1 uncultured Bacilli bacterium
GAGTAATTTATCTTATTACTCCATTTTTCTATGTCCTCAAGTCTGAACTGTTACGTCAAAAAAAGAAGAAAAGAAAAAATACGATGAAAAAAGCATTGTAAAAAGAAAATAAATAAGGTATATTAATTATAGGCTAAAGGGGCTGATTAGTATGAATATCGATAAAAATATTCAAGAGGTACCTATTGAGGATATTATTCCCAATAGATTTCAACCAAGACTTCAATTTAACGAGGAAGGAATAACAGAACTAGCAGAATCTATAAAACAACATGGGATAATTCAACCCCTTGTCGTTAGAAGACTCGGCGATAAATTTGAAATTATTGCGGGAGAGCGTAGATACAAAGCTTCTACAATGGCAGGTCTTACCAAAGTACCTGTAATTATTTCAGATATTGATGATAACCAAAGTGCAGAAGTAGCACTAGTAGAAAACATCCAAAGAAGAAACCTAACTGCAATTGAAGAAGCAAAGTCTTATAAAAATCTTTTGGATAGAGGATACCTTACCCAAGAACAACTCGCAAATAAAATGGGAGTATCACAATCCACAATTGCAAATAAATTAAGACTTTTAAATTTAGACGAAGAAGTCCAAGAAGCTTTATTAAATGAAAAAATATCAGAGCGCCATGCAAGAGCTTTATTAAGCTTAGAAGAAAAAGAAGACCAAAGAAAATGGCTAAAAAGGATTATTGAGGAACGTATGACAGTAAGACAATTAGATTTACAATTAAAAAAATTAAAAGAAAACGGCGATGAAGAAGAAGGAATTCCTCTTGTAGACATCAATCCAAACATTGATGAAATCGTAAACAATGCGGAAGATATAAATGTGATTCGTGAGCCGCACGATGTAGCAAGTATGCTTATTCCAGAAGGTGGAGTTATTGCTCCAGCACCAACAAAAGAAGAATTAGAAAAACCTGCAAAAATGCCTAATAAATTCTTCAACTTCTTAGAAGATGAACAAGCAAATATGAATGTAATAGAACCAGAAGAAATATTAAACACATTTAATACAGAAGTAGCTCCTATTAAGGCAACTACAGAAATTTCTACAGAAGAAGAGGATACGGGTATTTCAACAAGTATAGAACCTTCAGTTAAAGATGCTACTCAAGAGTTCTCTTTTACTCAAAATAGTGTAGAAGAAACACCTATACAACCAATAATGGAAAATCCAGTAGAAAATATAGTAGAACCAGTAATAGAAGCACCAGAGGCAACACCAAATAATGTGGAATTACTAGAAGAATTAGAAATAGAAGAACCAATCAAAGAAGAAACAGCAAATAATGAAATGTTTTCTCCATTTGCAAATATCTTTTCTGAGAGCAATGTAAACATTCCAGAAGCAGAAAAAATAAATAACGAACCAGAAGAAGTAAAAACTCCATTAGAAGAAACACCAGTTGTTCCTATAATAGAACCAAATATAATTTCTGAAATAACACCTATAGAAGAACAAAAAGAACCTGTTATGAATGTAGAAACCGAAACTACACCGGTAATAGAACCAATCTCCGAAGATAATGTTATAGAAACCATTACTTTAGAAGATGAGCCTATAAAAGAACCAATAATGGCAGAAGAAACAAACAACTTTACAGAACCAGTTGATAATAATATTACAGACAATGAAATTATGACAAACGAACCTATAATAGAGCCTGTAATAAATAACGAAGAAATAACACCATTTAAATCTATTTTCTTCAATACAGAAGAAGAGGATGATGATACACCAGCGAGTGTAGAACCAATGATAAACAACACAATCGAAGAAGTAAAACCAGTAATCGAAGAACCAATTGTAGACCCTCTAGATAGTATTGTAAAATTAGAACCAGATTACGAAGAAAAACTTCAAGAATTAGCAGGAACAGATTTAAAAACAGCAATCAATCTGGTAAGAGATACAGTAACAGACTTAGAAAATCGTGGATTCGTAGTAGAACTTGAAGAAGCCGATTTAGAAGACTTATATCATATTACAATTAAAATTAATAAAGACAACAATAACAATCAAAAATAAAAAAGCCTCAAAATATTGAAGCTTTTTTCTATTCTGTAACTTTCACATCCGGACTAATGGTATTCCCTTCACTTCCTTTAACATAATAAAACACAGCGGCATTTCCATCTTTCACCGGATTTCCTGTAACGGGGTCCTGTAAAATCCCTACAATATTACTAGGAACATCGTACCAATGGCTTTCTGTATCTTTTAAATAATCCTCCATTGTTTCAATCCAAATATTTTTAGCCCACCTACTCGCTTCATTTCCAATTTCTTTGGCACTATCATATCCAAGCCAAATCATTAAAAGAGCATCTGGATTATATCCGACAGTCCAATAATCGGTCTTAGTTGTTCCAGTTTTCAAAGCATATTTTTTACTCATTCGATTGGCAATAGACAAAGCAGTCGGAGTCGTATAACTTTGAAACTTCGCATTGCTTGTATTGGTTAACATCTCATTTAAAATATAAACATAATTTGAATTCAAAACCATTTTCTTTTTATTCTTATGTTTATATAAAACATTTCCGTTTAAATCCTCTACTTTTTCTATAAAATAATTGTCCGTTAAATACCCTCCATTTGCAAGCGTAGTATACCCACTTGCATAATCAAGCATATTAAGTTCACTTGTTCCTAAAGCTAAAGAAGGATTAGCAACCAGTTCTCCCGTAATTCCCATCTTTTTGGTAGTATCCACCAAAGTTTCTTCTCCTAAAAACAAATGGGTTTTGACAGCATAAATATTGTCCGAATACGCAAGAGCTGCCGCCATTGTAATTTCCTTATTTGCGTACAAATTATTGTAATTGGCAGGACTATAGACTTGGTTATTTGAAAAAACAAAATTAGTATACTCACTCATAAAAGTAGAAGAACTAGTAAGTCCATTTTCCAAAGCCGCATAGTAAAGAAATGGTTTCATCGTAGAACCAACTTGTCTTTTAGACTGTATTGCTCGATTAAACTGACTTTCTACGTAATTCATACCCCCTGTTAAAGCTCTTACGGCGCCACTATCTGGGTCTACTAAAATACTTGCCACTTGCATCTCACTATCACTTACTTGACTTAAAATAGATTCCTCTAATTTTGCTTGTGCTCCCATATCCAAAGTTGTATAAATTTTTAAACTTCCGCTATCCAAAAGGGACGTTGGAATACCACTTAAAGTATCTAGCTCCTTTAAAACCGCATCTTGGTAATACATAAGCATTTGCAAATTATTGGTTTCTCTTTTCCCATAAATCGGAATAACCTCTTTATACAAATTATCAAAAGTTTCTTGGTTAATAACCTCATTGTTTAGCATTGTCTTTGCTACCACTTTAGCTCGCTCAATACATGCATCATAATGATTAACCGGATTGTACTTTGTTGGATTTTTTGGAATACCTGCAAGCATGATAGCTTCTTCCAATGTCAAATCTTTTGCATCCTTATTAAAATAATACAAACTCGCATTCATTACTCCATAATTGCCAGCTCCAAAATTAATGGTATTTAAATATCCTTCCAATATTTCATCCTTATCATAATGAACTTCTAGCTCCAAAGTTAAAAACGCTTCCTCTATTTTTCTTCGCCACGTTTGGTCAAAATCCAAATACATATTTTTAATATATTGTTGACTTATTGTAGATGCACCTTGCACAATCGAACGATTTTTAATATTTAACATCATCGCTTTGGCAATACGTAGATAATCAAACCCTTGGTGTTTATAAAAATTCTTGTCCTCTACACTAATAACAGCATTAATTAAATAAGGAGAAACGTTATCCAAATTTACCCATTCACTTGACCCACTTCCTTGGTAAACCAACTGGGCATCTTTATCATAAACGTACATTTGCCCTACATTGGTAAGCTCTAATTTTGGACTAAAATAAGCATAGGTATACAAACCTACCATCACAATTACAAAAACCACAAACAAAAACACACCAGACTTAAGAAGAAAACGTAACTTTTTCATCGTAAATTCACCTTTTTTTAGTATGCTGTAAAGAAAAAAATTTATAAGTGCAAATGCGTATTACTTATGTTATAATGACCTAGAAAAAAAGAGGTGGTTAGATGCCATTTGAAAAATTTGAACTGACTTTACTAAAAAATGATCGAGAAATACACAAAGAAGTTTATACAAACAAAGAAAAAGAAGCTTATCGTATAAACTTTAACTGTTTAAATTACGATACCACTTTAGATATAGAGGCCAAAACCTTTACACGAGAAAACGAAGAATACGAATTTTTTCTTGCTATTCAAAACAAAAGTTGTACAATACACTTAAAACAAGAAAATTTAGATTTTGATATAGCAGTAGATGATTGCAACTTAGAAATGACAAATAATAAAATAACTTTAGAGTATAGTATAGAAACAGATGATGAAAAATTTAAAATGATACTTACAAGAAAGGAATAAAAGCATGAACGAAGAACTAAAAAGAGTCATAAAAGATTTACTGGAGGAAGAAATCGAAGTAACCATAAAAGTATCCAATCGTCCTGACTTATGCGACTACCAATACGATGGCACATTTGCTTTAGCTAAAAAACTACACAAAAATCCAATGGAATTAGGAGAAGAGATTGCCTCTACTTTAAATAAAATTCCAAGTTGTTTAGAAAAATTTTCCAAAATAGAATTTGTAAAACCAGGATTTATTAATTTTACCCTAACCGATAGCTACATAAACGAAATATTAAATAAAATGAATACTGAAGAAAAATTTGGAATAAAAATGCCTAAACAAGAAACAATTGTCATTGACTATGGCGGAGCAAATGTTGCAAAACCACTGCATGTTGGACACTTAAGACCTGTGATTGTTGGTGAATCTATAAAACGTATTTTAAAGTATATGAACCAAACGGTCATTTCAGATGTTCACTTGGGAGATTATGGTTTGCAAATTGGACAAGTTATCTATGGCCTAAAAGAAGAAAACATAAAACCAAACGAAATCACCCTAGAAAAACTATCAGAACTCTATCCAAAAATAAGTGGTTTATGTAAAGAAAACGAAGCTATCAAAGAAATTTGTGCAGGAATAACCAAAGACTTACAAGATGGAAGTGAAGAATACCACGAATACTTTCAAGAAATTTTAGAAATATCCAAAAAAGACATCAAAAAAATGTACGATTATTTAGGAGTCTCTTTTGATTTATGGTTAGGAGAATCAGATGCCTACAAATACATCCCAGAAGTAACCAAAGAATTAGAAAGAGAAAATCTACTAGAAGAAAGCGAAGGAGCAAAAATCGTTCACGTTGCCGAAGAAGAAGACAAAATAGAAATCCCTCCCCTAATCTATCAAAAATCAAATGGCGCTTATCTTTATGGAACCACAGACTTAGCAACCATTTACCAAAGAAAACAAGATTTCAATCCCAATAAAATTTTATATATCGCAGACAAACGTCAAGATATGCATTTCACCCAAGTATTCCGTGTTAGCAAAAAGTTAGAATCTACAAAAAACATAGACTTTGAATTCCTTGGAAATGGAACAATAAATGGTACAGATGGCAAACCCTTTAAAACAAGAGCAGGAAACACACCAAGACTAGAAGCTCTTTTTGAAGAAACCAAAGAAATGTTTTTAAATGATGATGCTCATGATGCAGAATATACAAACGAGGATTTAGACAAAATCATCAACTCTATTATCAAATTCGCCGATTTACAAAACAGCCGGGATAAAGAATATATTTTTGATACCAATAAATTTGCGAAAGTAACAGGAAAAACGGGGCCTTATATTCTATACACCTATTTAAGAACAAAAAAAATTATTACAAATAATCATCAATTTATAGACAACTTATCAAAAACAATATATAATGTTCACGACCGAAACTTAAGAATGAAATTATTAGAGTTAGAAAACAACTTAAATTTCGCGTTTACAAACAGAGCTTCTTCGGTCATTGCAAATTATCTATATGAAATTTGTGTATTAGTGAATGCATTTTATGAAAATAATCATATTAATAATCTAGAAGATAATAAAAAGAAAACCGATTGGGTAACCTTACTAAATTTAACAACCAAAATCATAGCAGATTTGTTAGATTTATTAGTGATAGAAATCCCATCGAAAATGTAGGAGGAAAAAATATGAACTTAAAAGATATGAGCAAAGAAGAATTAGAAAGTATGTCTTATGATGATTTAGCATACGCTTTACTTACAGAAAAAAAAGGACAAATGAAAATTATTGATTTATTTAACGAAATCGGAAAATTAATTAAACTACCCGCTTCCGTTATTGAAGACAAAATTGGAGATTTTTTTGAAATGTTAACATTAGATAAAAGATTTATTATGTTAGATGATGGTTCTTGGGATTTAAGAAGCCGCCATGTTCAAAAAATTGTTATCGATGATGAAGAAGAAGATGTCACAGTAGATGAAATAGAAGATACCTTAGAAAACGAAGAGGATGAAGATATTTTTTACGATGAAGAAGAAGATACAGACACAGAGGATGATTTAAAAGATTTAGTTGTAATCGATGAAGAAGAAGACGAAGAAGGAATGTTATAACAATTCTTTTTCTTTTTAAAATAGATAGAAGGTGGAAAAATGGAGCAAATTGAAAATAACATATTAGAAAGCTCAAATTATCATCATGAAGAACAATTAGTTTGTTTTTTTGAAAAAGTTAAAAAATATGAAGAAAAAGAATTTCATGTTGTTATTTTGAGTAAGCGTTTTTATTTAATTTATGAAATATTATCAAAAAAATATCCAAATATTGCATTAAAAAATATTCATTATTTAAGTGAAAGTGAAATTTCAAAAATAATTATAAGTGGAATATCAACAAATAAACAAATACTTTATCTAAATGATATTCCTTACGAATTTCCCTCAACGATAAAAAATTGGGATTTGATATTTGTTTATATTTATACAGATTATCTGTATGTAGATGATTATGATTATATTTCGAGAATAAATACAACGGATAAAATCAAATCATTATCATTTAGTAAAAATGAAAGAGAAAGGTATAAATATAGATTAAGGTATTATATAAATTCCTATAACTCTTCTAGAAAGATATTAGAATTTATAGCAAGAGAAACAGTATTTTTAATGCAAAATGGTTTTAAAAATGCAATTAATTTAGTTCCAGACTTTTTAGTTGATTTTTATGAATTTCAATACGAAAACAGAGAGCTATTAGCTTACTTTATAAGAGAATTTTATTCAAAATTAAGAGAACCAATTATTAACGAAATGTGGATAGAATTTAAATATAATATTATTAAAAAAATAAAAGAAAAATATGGGGAAGAAAATATTAGTCAAGAATTAATTACTTTTTTAAAAAAAGGTATAAGTTATAAAGATATAGATTTGTACAATATAATGAATGAATGCGAAGAAAATAATTGTTTAGAAAGAAAGAAAATACAAATAAAGCCACAGTAAATTTAGAATAATAATTATTATTTAGCTGAAAAGGAGGCAAAAAGTTTGTGGAAGAAAGATTAGAAGCCATTGTAAAAAGATACAAAGAAATTGAAGAAGAATTAATGAACCCAGAAATAATGGGAGATTTTAAGAAAGTAAGTGTTCTTTCTAAAGAACAAAGAGACTTAGAAGAAATCGTAAAAAAATACGAAGAATATAAAAATACCCAAACAGCGATTTCGGATGCAAAAAGCTTAATGAACGATGCAGAACTTCGTGAAATGGCTGAAATGGAACTAGAAGAAAATACCAAAAAACTAGAAATTGTTACAAAAGAGTTAGAAATTCTATTAATTCCAAAAGATGAAAACGATGGTAAAAACGTTATTATGGAAATTCGTGGCGCCGCAGGTGGAGATGAAGCTAATATTTTTGCGGGAGACCTATTTAGAATGTACACTTACTATGCTGAAAAAGAAGGCTGGAAAATAGAAGTAATCAATGAAATTCCTGGTTCAAGTGGTGGTTTTTCACAAGTAGAATACATGGTAAAAGGAGAAAACGTTTATTCTAAATTAAAATACGAAAGTGGAGCGCACCGTGTTCAAAGAGTTCCCGAAACAGAATCGCAAGGAAGAGTACATACTTCTACGGCGACCGTTGTTGTCATGCCAGAAGTAGAAGATATTGATGTTGAAATCAAAGAAAGTGATTTAAAAATCGATGTTTACCATTCAAGTGGAGCTGGCGGACAATCTGTAAATACATCCAATTCCGCTGTTCGTATTACGCATCTCCCTACCAACACCGTTGTGACATGCCAAAACGAACGTAGTCAAATGAAGAATAAAGAAAAAGCCATGTCTATATTAAAATCAAAAATCTATGACAATTTAGAACAACAAAAAAATAGCGAACTAACGGCAGAACGAAAAAGCAAAGTTGGAACCGGCGACCGTTCTGAAAAAATAAGAACCTATAATTATCCTCAAAACCGTGTAACAGACCATCGTATTAATTTTTCCATAATGGAACTTGACCGTGTAATGGATGGAGGTTTAGAACCAATTATTACAGCCTTAATCACAGAAGACCAAAAAAGAAAATTAGAAGGCAAATAATGTTTAATACAAAAACGTTAACAGAACAAGACATCAAGTTATTAAAAGAAAAATATCCGGATACTTGGGAAGAAAAAATGAAAAAGGTACAAAATAACTATCCTGTCCAATATCTAATTGGAAATGTTGATTTTTTAAATACCAATATTTTAGTAAATGAAAACGTTTTAATCCCCCGTTTTGAAACAGAATACTTAGTTGAAAAAGTATTAAAAAAGGTAGATAAATATAAAGAAAAAAAATTAAAATGTTTAGATATCTGTACAGGAAGTGGATGTATTGCTATAAGCATAGCCAAAAACACAAATTTTCTATGTACAGGAATGGATATTTCCAAAGAAGCTTTAAAAGTAGCCCAAGATAATATGCGATTAAATCAAGTTTTAGTCAAATTTTTAGAACACGATATTTTAACAGAAGAAATACAAGAAAACTACGATATCATTGTTTCAAATCCACCCTATGTAGCGTATACAGAAGAAATAGATGAAACAACAAAGTATGAACCTTCAATCGCTTTATATGCTGAAAATAATGGTTTACTCTTTTACGAATCCATTTTAAAGAAAATAAAAAATAAACCCAAATTAATTGCTTTTGAAATTGGAGAAATGCAAGGGACTTATATCCAGGATTTAGCAAAAAACTACTTTCCTACCGCCGAAATAACAATAGAAAAAGACTTGTGTGGAAAAGATAGATATATATTTATAGAACACAAATGATGTTCTTTTTTTATATAATTGAAAATCCTACGATGCATAGGTTGATTAAAATACCTTAAATCCATATAATCTTTTTAGAAATGAGAGATTTTTATGGATTTAGAAAAAATAGCAAATTTAATAAAAACAAAAAGAAAAGAAAAAAACTTAACCCAAGAAGAACTGGCAAAGAAATTAAATGTAACGGAAAAAGCAATATCTAGATGGGAAACAGGTCGTGGTACTCCAGATATATCATTACTACTACCCCTTTCAAAAGAATTAGGTGTTTCAGTATCAGAAATTTTATCTGGAAAAGAAGATAAAAAATCCAATGAAAACATAAAAGAAATCATTGAATATATGGATATTAGAAAAAAGAAAAATAATAAGAAATTTTTAAATATCTCTATCATAATATATGGCACAACATTATTTTTTTATTTACTCTATTTAAAATTTGAATACAATCCAGTTTTTGTTTATAGCATTAAAGAAGAAATAATCATAAATACCATCTTTATATTATTAACCGTATTAGCAAGTAAAATCATGACCAATTATTATGATAAAGTGGAAGAAAAAGAAAAAATAGAAAAATCTTCTTATATAGCCATATTTATAATTTATATAATTATGATTGTCAATTTAACAATGCTAGGAAGGTTTCAAAATGTAATTGGATATAACCTAATCCCATTTAAAACGATTTGGGAGTATGTTATCCATTTTCATCAATTTAATTTAGATATTCTTTTAGTTAATATATTGGGAAATATTGTTGTTTTTATGCCAGTACAATATCTTATTCTAAAAATTTGGAGAATAAAAAAATTTACAGTTATTTTAGGTGTAGATTTATTACTGCTTTTGACAATAGAGATTTCCCAGTTTATAACACATACAGGAATATTGGATGTAGATGATATAATACTAAATTTATTTGGAATGTTAATTTTATACTTTGGAATGCAAAGGTTAGAAAAAAAGAAAAATAAAGAAAAAAGTAATACGAATAAAAAAATTTAGCAAAAGTCCACTTTGACAAATAGTCTCTAGTCTGGTATTATGAATATGCAATAGAAATTTGCATAAAATAAAAAAGGAACACTTAATATCGCATGTTGAGTGTAGCCATTTGAAAATGGGTTCCACCTAAATCATTGCTGAGCTAGGTGGTTTTCTTTTATATTAAAGCTATAAATAACAATAATAGTAAAAGGAAGATAATGAGAAGTAAAGATAAGATTAAAAAATCTTTCTTGTTCATCATATCGCCTCCCTTCTTATAGAAGTTTAGCTCCACCCAACTTATTAAATGTTCCTAAAAACAAGTATAGCAAGTATTATTTTTCCAAACAATTTGTTATTTTTTACATAACTAGTCAAAAATGAAAAATAATTTCATGAAATATAAAAATTTGCAAGAAAAAGCAAGAAATTTTTTGTAAACTTGACAATTTATACTAGAAAAGTTAAAATTAGAATAGAATTAGTAACAAGAAGTCACTTAATAGTCACAAACAAAGAATAAAATGTTATTAATAAAGGAGTAAAAATAATGATTCAGTTAATTTATTATGCGTTGTTTCTCATCACTCTTTTATATGGGTTGTACTTTGTCGTAACAGGCTTGCTAGCCTTTAAAAAGGAAACACCAAAAGTAAGAGCGTATAGAGCGAGAACAAAATTTGCCGTTTTAATCGCTGCGAGAAATGAATCTCTAGTCATTGGAGACTTAATCAAAAGTTTAAAGGAACAAAATTATCCAGAGGATTTATATGATATATATGCTTTAGTAAATAATTGTACCGACAACACATACGAAGTAGCAAAAAAAGCAGGAGCAAAAACTTTAAATGTAACCGTACCAGTAAAATCAAAAGGTGATGTTCTAAAATTTGCTTTTAAAAAATTAAAGAAAAAGGATTATGATGCTTATATCGTATTTGATGCGGATAATGTAGTACATCCAGAATTCTTAAAAATAATGAACAACACCTATCTTTCTGGATATAAAGTAGCACAAGGAAGAAAAGACAGTAAAAATATGGAAGACAACTGGTTAAGTGCTAGTTATTCCCTATTCTACTACATTCAAAACTTCTTCTTTAATAAAGCACGTATGAATATTGATGCAGCAGCAGCAATTAATGGAACTGGTTTTATGGTTGCAAAAAGTGTAATTGATGAAGGATTTGACCCGAAAACAGTTACAGAAGACATAGAGCTTTCCATTATGTGCGTATTAAGAGGATACAAAATTGCTTATATAGAAGAAGCTATTACTTACGATGAACAACCTACGAAATTTGTAGATTCATGGCATCAAAGAAGTCGCTGGAGCAAAGGTATTATAGAATGCTCTCGATTATATCGTAGAGAATTATTAGCAAAATGGATAAAAGATAAAGATTTCTCTTGTATCGATAAATTTATGTTTAGCATTGCGCCATACATTCAAATATTAGGGGTAATTTTAACTGGATTATTAGGATTGTTCTATATATTAGGAATAGAATTAAACGATGTATTTTCTTACTTTTTCTCATTGGGATTCATATGTTTTGCGATTGGATACTTAGTAGAAGTCATTATCAATATGTTTGTAAGTGTATATTACAAAAGAGATATGTATGAAAACTTACATGGAATATTCCTATTCATGTTATTTATGATTTCATGGATACCAATCAATGCCATTTGCTTATTCAAAAAAGACTTAAAATGGGTTGAAATTTCTCACAATAGAAAAGCAAATTTAGATGTATTAGTAAACGAAAACAACTAATTTGAATAAAAAAATAGAAAATAAGACATAATTATTTAGGTGATAAAAAATGAAAAAAATAATTATAGTCTTATTTTTATTTACAATAATTTTATTAATAACAAACAATAAAGAAGAATTTATAATTCCTGATAGTGCCATACGTTTAAGAGTGATTGCAAATTCCAATACGTTTGAAGACCAAGCAACTAAAATGGAAATCAAAAACAATATTGAAGACATTTTAAAAACAGATTTAATTTCTGCTACTAACAAACTAGAAGCCAAAAACATGGTAACAAATAAAATTCCTGAAATAAAAAATATGATAAAAAACTATAACGTATCTTATGATATTAACTATGGAAATAATTACTTCCCAGAAAAAATCTACAAAGGAATAAAATACGAAGCAGGTAATTATGAATCATTAGTAGTCACTTTAGGAAGTGGTACTGGAGAAAACTGGTGGTGTGTACTCTTCCCTCCCCTATGCTTAATGGATGCAACTGCAAATGACACTTCTGATGTAGACTACCAATTCTTTGTAAAAAATTTAGTAGAAAAATATATGTAATGATAAAAGTCTCCTTCTAGTATATTTAACTAGGAGGATTTTTTATGAAAGAAATCATTACCCTTTTTATTATTGCCATTGCTCTAAGCATGGACACTTTTTCTCTATCTTTAGGAATAGGGACCAGCAATTTATCGAAAAAAAGAATGTTTATCTTTGCCATATTGGTAGGAATTATGCATTTTCTAATGCCCTTACTTGGTACTTTTTTAGGTCAAAAACTAGTTTCCTTTTTTACTTTAAAAAGTGACTTTTTACTAGGACTTATTTTAATATACTTAGCAATTACCATGTTAATAGAATTAATAAAGCCAGAAGAAAAACAAAAAGACATGAATATAATAAACATGTTTATCTTAGCTCTTGGAGTTTCCATTGACTCTTTTTCGACAGGAATTGGCTTAAGTGCTATAACAAACAATATGTTTTTAGCTGTTCTTATTTTTTCAACCGTTAGTTTTTGTTTTACTTACATTGGATTATTAATTGGAAAGTATGCAAATCACTTACTGGGCATCTACGCGACTATTTTTGGAGCTATTCTTTTGGTCATTATTGGTTTATTTCACTTATGTAAATTCTAACGGTCTTAAATTGACATTCTAAGAATAAAATTATATAGTAAAACTAATTAAAGGAAAGTGGTAAAATGCAAAAATTAGTGATACAAGGTGGAAATGATTTAACAGGCTCTATCAAAATAAATGGAGCTAAAAATAGTGTGGTTGCTCTTTTACCCGCTGCTGTTTTATCCGATGAAGAAACAACCATTTACAATGTCCCTAATATTACAGATGTTACGGTACTAAAACAAATAATTGAATTATTAAATGGAAAGTTAACAGAAGAAAATGGAAGTATAAAAATAGATACGCGAAATATTATAAACACAACCATTCCTGAAGAACTTTCAAATAAACTAAGAGCCTCCTATTATTTCATGGGCGCCCTACTCGCTAAATTTAAACATGTAGAAATTTATTTTCCTGGCGGATGCAATTTTGGTGCAAGACAAATTGACCTACACTTAAAAGGATTTGAATCTCTTGGAGCAACAGTAAAAATGGAAAAAGACAAATTTATAATTGAAGCCGAAAAGTTAATTGGAAATAAAATTTGTTTAAACTTTGCAAGTGTTGGGGCAACTATTAATTTAATGCTGGCTGCTGTAAAAGCGGAAGGAACAACAGTTATCGTAAATGCAGCCAAAGAACCAGAAATTGTAAATGTAGCCACATTCTTAAACAATATGGGAGCCAAAATCACAGGAGCAGGAACAAGTACGATAAAAATTGTAGGAGTAGAAAAATTAGGCAGTGCTATTATTGAGGTAATCCCCGACCGTATTGAAGCTGGAACATATATTATTGCGGGGGCCTTACTTGGAAACAATTTAAAAATTACAAACATTATCCCCGACCATATTGCTTCCCTACTCGCAAAATTAAATGAAATGGGAGTAGAATTTAAACTAGAAAATAGTGAATTAACGATAAACAAATGTGAAAACTTAAAACCAACCGATATAATTACGCAAGTATATCCTGGATATCCTACAGACCTTGCCCAACCTATTTGTGTATTACTGGCAAAAGCAAACGGAATATCCCATGTAGAAGAAACTATTTATGAAAAAAGAATGGGACATGTAGAGTACCTAAAAAAAATGGGTGCTAATATAGAAATAGAAGATAATAAAGAAACCATAATAGGTCCCACTACATTTCATGGAACAGAAGTAAAAGCTAGTGACTTAAGAGCAGGAGCAACCCTTTTTCTAGCTGCCTTAACCGCCAAAGAAGAAACAATTATTACCAATATCGAATATATTTTGAGAGGATATGAAAATATTGTCAAAAAACTTTCAGATGTTGGTGCTAATATTAGAATAGAAGAAATAGAATAATAGTAGAGTACTACTATTTTTTTATGGAGGAAAAATGAAATATAAAATTGGAATCATTATACTGCTTGGTACAATCATAACGTTTTTTATTTATTTTCATACTAAGGAAGAGGGTATAAACGTATTAGCACTAGGAGATGGCCTCTCATTAGGAATGACAGTTTATCATGTAGAAGGATATGATTATAACGAATACCTAACAGAATATTTAAACGAACAAAATAAACTTGGCAGCTATTTTAAATATTTTAATGAAGTAGATGAAACAGCAAGCAATTTGGTAACAAAAATAAACAACAACATTCCAAGCATTGATAAGAAAATAAAACTTAAACAAGCCATAAAAGAAGCGGATATCATCACGATTTCACTAGGAATGGATGAGCTAAACAACTATGCCAAGAAAAATACGCTTGGTAAAACGAAAATAAATGGATATTTGAACAAATACGAAGAAATATTAAGTACTATAAAAAAAGTAAACAACAAAAAAATATATATGATAGGGCTATATGAAAGCAATTTAATAAATAAAAGCAAAATAGAAAAAATAAACGAAGAACTAAAAAAACTAGCGCAAAAATACAATGCAAAATATATCGATATAACAGACTTAGCAGAACATCAAGAATTTTTTATTCAAAAAAGAAACTACTATGTAAACTATAAAGGACAAGAATTTATTTTTAATAAAATAAAAGATACTTTAGAAAAAAATTCTATAAAAATTATATAAACTACAAAAATATAGAAAAAAGAGAATAAAAAAGAAAAAATGGTTTAAAAAAAGAGAAAAGTCGAAAACCATTTTTTTGTTTTCTAGGATTTTAAAAAAAATCTGTCATTTGCCTAATCAAAACGACTTTGTTAAAGTGTAAAAAACAAAGGAGAGAAAAGATGCAAAATTATATAGACAACAAAACATTAGTAAGTGATACAGTATTTAAATATTTTATAAAAAACAAAGACTACCAATATTGGTTTTATGAAATCATAGAAGAAAAAACAGGAATTGACTTAAGAAAGTATCATCTAACAGATAACGAAGAAAATACAGGAAACAAAATAAAAGACTTTCGAATGGATGTAGTTTTCGAAAATGAGAATAAAAAAGTCATAGTAGAAATGAACAATAATAACCCTGAAATAAGTGATTTAAAAGGGCATTATTATTTACATAGAGTACAAGGAAGTCAGATAAAAGAAGGAGAAAATTACAAACCAAAAACAACAACTCTTATCATGTTTAATAACTACAAAAATCCAAAAACGCCGAATTTAGCCATAGGATATTATAAGATGACAGAACAAGTAACCCAAGTCACAAGAGAAGATGTAGAAAGTTACGAAATAGCGCTTCCGCTTTTCCATAAAAATAGATATAATGAAATAGAGGGAAAAATAAACAAAAGATTATGGATAATGGGAGCGGAGAATATGGAAAATGTTAGAAAACAATTGGATGTCAGCGATGAAAACTTAAAAATAATAGAAGAATACGAAAGATTAGTAGAAAGCGATTCGAGATTTGGCCTTCTTCACAATGCTGAAAGAGAGCAAAAAATGTGGATGCATGTAGCAAAAGGGATTGGCTATAACGAAGGAGTAGATGAAGGCAAAAAAGAAGGAGTGAAACAAGCAAATTTAGATATGGCTAAAAAGATGTTATCTAAAAATAAGACATTTGAAGAAATAGAAGAATTAACGAACCTTTCATTAGAGGAAATTAAAAAATTAGCAGCAAGTCACTTAGAGGGATAAAATAAATTTTTGCAAAAAAGCATAGAATAAATTAGGGATGTCAATAATTTAAGAAAATGTCTCAAAAAATAATAAATATAAACGGGAAATAA
>CARMXJ010000031.1 GCA_949025205.1 uncultured Bacilli bacterium
ATCTTTTCCTGTTGCTTCTCCGGTATTAATAATAAAGTTGGCGTGTTTTTGGCTTACTTCTGCACCACCATACTTTTTGCCCTTAAATCCTAATTCTTCTATAATTCTTCCTGCAAAGTCTCCTTCTGGATTACGAAAGATAGAACCAGCAGATGGATACTCTAAGGGTTGTGAAGCAAATCTTTTTTCTCTTCTATTTTTAATGGTTTCTCGAATTGTTTTTATATCTCCTTTTTCCAGTTTAAACGTTACCTCCAAACAAATAAAATCGTTTTTATATTGCAATCCGGAACTACGATAGTTAAATTTTAAATCTTCATTTGTGTATTCTACTACTTCATAACTAGGAGTTAAAACTTTTGCGGATAAAACAACTTCCGCCATAGAAGAACCATAAGCACCCGCATTGTTTACCAAAGAGCCTCCTACACTTCCTGGTATTCCTGTTGCAAATTCAAAGCCTTGGTATCCTTCATTTGATAATTCCAAAGCAAGGCGCATTAACGAATACCCTGCTCCAACTACCACTTTATCATTTAAAATTTCTACTTTAGAAAATGCATCCATTCGAATAATAACGCCTTCATATCGATCCGATACAAAAATTAAATTAGAACCATTTCCAATCACTTTGTGTTTTACGTTTTCACGTCTTAAAAAGGCAAGCAACGTAACTAAGTTTTCTATAGAATCCGGAAAAACAAGATAAGACACTTTTGAACTTACTTTAAAAGTTGTATAATCCTTTATATCCACATCATAAAGAATTTTACCAATCTGTAAGCTTTCTAACTTTTCTTTCATAAAAATCACACCTAACTCTTACTAATTTTATGCTTTCTTTTTTTTCTTTAACTTATAAAACTCATCAAAACAATGCAAAAAACTCCTACTAATAAAGAAATCGTTTTCTTCACATTCATTTTATCTGTTTTTCGAATCACAGATAAGATAACTACAAAGAAAAGTTGTAATTTCATAATTAAAGAAATAAGCACTGGCGTTCCAGAAGAATAAGCAAAAGCATTTAAAAGACTGGTTGTTGCATAAATAATTCCTAAAAGGAGCATGTAAAGGAAAAATGTTTTCTTTTCTTTGGAAACCATCTTTTTTATATTTTTCTTCTCATGTATGTATAAAAAATAATAAACAGGGATTGCAACCAAACAAAACACCAAATTAATACCATATTCATTAGCACCTTTACTACTTGCAAGTTTTAGAAAATAAGGTTCAGAAGAATAAAAAATAGTAGCAGTAATTAAAATAAAGATATTTTTTAAATCAATTTTTTTATTGGTAATTTCTGCTTTCATTTTATTGGTTTCATAAGAAAAAACATAAATCGCGATAAAAAAGATTAAAAATAGAAATAAAAAACTAATCTTAGGTTTTATATAACCTAAACATATATCACAAATTAAAATAAGAAACAAACTACCAGAATCAATTAAATTAGCAAGACCAATCGGCAGAGTTTGAATGGCTTTTACATAGCAAAAATCTCCCCCGATGATAGCAAGAGAATAAAGAACCACTACAAAAAAAGAGAGAATGGACATTTCAATTCCCCCAAAAAGAGAAATAAAGACGGTAAAAATTCCTGTAAAAAAATTCATCCAAAACAAATACTGTGCTTCATTAAAAGTTAATAATACCTTTTCTTCTATTGTATCTCCAATAGAATGAATAGTACTCCATACAAATGCTGCATTTTTTCCTTTCATATTTTCACTACTTTCTAAAAAAAGTATATCACATTATTTTCATTTTTTGTTAAATCTTACCACTTGTTTTCTTTATAACTTTTGCTATACTTTTTATATAAACGTTTGTTCGGAGGTAAATTATGGAAAATCATCATTTTTTATGTATTGATTTAAAAAGTTTTTTTGCATCATGCGAATGTATCGAAAGAGGATTAGACCCTTTTACTACTCCACTCGTTGTAGCAAACAAAAACCAAGGAAATGGCGCCATTACTCTAGCCGTTACGCCATACTTAAAAAATTTAGGCATAAAGGGACGCACCAGACTTTATGAGATTCCCAAAAACATCAAATATACTATTGTAAATCCACGAATGAAACTCTATTTAGAAAAATCTCGAGAAGTCATCAGTATTTACCTAGATTATGTAGCTAAAGAAGATTTACATATTTATTCGATTGATGAATGTTTTCTTGATGTAACTCCTTATTTAAAATTATATAAAAAAAGCGATTATGCCCTGGCGTTAGAAATTTTAAAAACAATTGAAGAAAAAACAGGTCTTACAGCAACTTGTGGCATTGGCCCTAATATGTTGCTTGCCAAAGTCTCTATGGATATTGAAGCCAAACATATGAAAGATTGCATTGCCAAATGGACCATAGAAGATATCGAAACAAAACTCTGGAAAATAGAACCGTTATCGAAAATGTGGGGAATTGGAACTCGTTTAGAAAAACGTTTAAATGCCCTAGGCATCTTTAAAATAAAAGATTTAGCTTTATACGATAAAAATAAATTAAAAGATAAATTTGGCAGTATAGGACTAGAACTTTGGAACCATGCAAACGGAATAGACACTTCTAAAATAAGTGACTTTCAAAAGATTGCCAAAGAAAAATCATTCAGCCATAGCCAAGTTCTCTTTAAAGACTATTATAGCGAAAATGCCAAATTAATTATAGAAGAAATGGTAGAGGTCGTAACAGCTAGAATGCGTGAAAATCTTTACGAAACTTCTTGTGTAGGCCTGGGAATTAGTTACTCAAAAACCATAAATGATGGCTTTTTTCACACAACAAAATTAGAAGTTCCTACTAGTAATCCAGAAATTATTGTAAAAATGTGCCTTCTTCTCTTCGAACGTTATTATAAAAATTTACCGATAAGAAAAATCACAATAAGTTGCAGTCGTCTAACAAAAGGGCTAGGAATGCAACTAAATATCTTTGAAAGCTTCGAAGAATTAGAAAAACAAAAAAACTACCATAAAACAGTAGATGAAGTAAAACAAAAATTTGGAAAAAACAGTCTATTAAAAGCATCAAGCTTACTACCTGACTCTACAGCTATCATACGTAATCAAAAAATAGGAGGACATCATGAATAACGATCGTGGTATCATAAAATGGATTCCCTTTAACAGTTTAACAGAACAAAAAAGAATGGTAGAAAGTCTCTTACAAGAAAAACAAAAAATAAAAAAACCCATTCTTTCTTTAGAACAAGAAAAAGCACTTGAAGAAAAGATTATAGAAGCTCTCTATGAACAAGTTCCTATTACTTTATACATATATAGAAAAGAAAGAATAACAGTGATTACTTCTACGATCTTAAGTATTGATTACACTTATAAAAAAATCAAATTAGCTAATCAAAAAACAATCTTATTTCAGCAAATTGTAAAAGCTGTGTTATAACACAGCTTTCTTAAGCACTGTAGCGATTCAGGTTTCTTATCAATTCTGGATAACTTAAAAATTTAATTTTCGAATTTTGGTATTGTTCTACCAAATTATACAAAAATGGTAAAGGTAGTTTCTTTAGTTTTTTATCAAATTCTTCTTGTTGGTCAAAAGTCTTTGTTGCCCTTTTCATGAAATTAGGTGTCATATTATAAATATGTTCTAAATAAGAAATAATCTCTTTTTTTTCTTTTTCAATAGAAATATTAATATCATCTAAATCAATGTAAATTTCCATTAAAAATGAATAACTTTCTAATGCGGTCTGTAAAGTAAAATTAGAATCCTCACTCATTTCTTTATATGTTATAAATTGTGCATATATATTTTCAAGTTTTAATTTTATGCGATAAGTATTTTCATTTTTTTCCCAAGGAAAATCAATTAATACAAATTCATTAAAAGTTTTATTTTCAAAAAAAGGCATTGCATTTTCTAAAAAATAATTTTTTATTTTTATTCCTACTTTTTTTTGAGCAACAGTTTCTAATATCTTATATTTAGCTTTTAATTCTTCTTGTTGTTCGTTAAATAAAATAATCCTTTGATTAGAATAATGAGGAGTCCAAGTATTCCATTCATGGCGTATTTGAGATGTGGATAACAAAAAAATATCATCAGAAACTAATGCAGGATAACTCTCTAGGTCATCTCCTAAAATAGATTCTATACCACCAAATACTTCCAAATCTTTATCCTCTAAATGACTATGCTTAAATAGTGATTCATATGTTTTTATTGTACTTTTATAAAATACACGATTTCCTAGTTTATCCCTTTTGCCTTTTGTTTCAGAAAAAGTTAGAAAATCGCAAGATTTTTCTACTAGTTCTGGTGATACTGTATCAATTTGAATTGCTTTAAGAAAAGATGGATTGATATTCCAAAATTTTTTAAATTTAGATGAAAATTTCAATTCTCTTGTTGCTGCTATTATACTAGTAAAAAATAATTTATCTTCATCTAAAATCGTATATTCTGACTCTACTACGATTAAATAAATCATATCTAAAATCACAAATAATGGAAATTCAGCATTAAAAACACTAAATTCTCCATTCAATTGTTCCTTATCATTTTGTAATATTTGATTCACTTTTTCAAAAATTTCCAAAGAATTTTGACAAATTGTATCTAAACATTTTTCTTTTGCTTCAGCCTTTCTTTTTCTACTATACATATATGAATTTAAAATAGAAACAAATTTTTCAGACAACATATTTTTAAAACTATCAATTTGATATTTATTATATCCTACCATAATATCCCCCTCTTTTTAAAATTGAATATATTAAACCGCAAAAATAGGTGTTTGTCAATCATTTTATTAACTTTCTATGATGCTTTTCTATATTCTTCTGCTAATCATTTCATCTCTACGCCATTCAATTTATAATACAAAAAAGTTATTTCATATACCGAATCTCAAAAACAGTTCCTTCTCCCAACTTAGAATCAACTTTAATAAATCCTCCATCTTTCTCAATAATTTTCTTTGCTAAATTAAGACCTATCCCTATACTGTCACTTCGACTATTTTCTCCTTTATAAAACCGCTTAAAAATATTTTGTAAATCTTGTCTATTCATACCACTTCCAAAATCACGAATAGAAATCTTACAAAATAAAACATTATCTTCTACTTCTACTAAAATAGAAGAAGATACACTAGAATACTCAATGGCATTTTTTAAAAGATTAGTAATGGCTTCCAATTCCCAACTATAATCTCCTAAAAAGCAAGCAGGCATTTTTATATTCACATCAATCGTTATATTCTTTACTTCTTTTAATATCTCGATATTTTTGATGGCATCATGAATAAGCTTTTCTATATCAATGTTTTCTTTTTTAAAAGCAACAACTCCAGTGTCAATTCGAGATAACTTTAACAAAGACACAAGTAAAAAATTAATATTTTCTACTTGATGTCTTACATTTTGGGTAAATTCTGTTTTAGTAGCATTATCCATAGTAGGATTATCCAAAATATTATCAAGCATAATCAAAATGGAAGTCAAAGGCGTTTTTAGCTGATGAGAAATATCGGAGATAGAATCTTTCAAGGCCAGTTTTTCTTTTTTTAAAGTCTCACTTTCTTCCCGAAGCATAATCGTAGTCTTATACACTTCATTTCGTAAAATGGAAAGCTCTCCTTCTTCATTGTCTTCAATACCGAGCATATAATTACGATGATTAATTTCTTTCATATAATGGGTAATTTCCCCTATATGCTTTTCCTTTCTAGCGAAGTACCAAAAAAAGCAAAAACAAAAGACCAAAACAATAGACAAAGTAAGCATACTATTTAAAATAAAAGACAAACGATAATCTTTTTCTAAAGAATATAAAATAGAAGAATCTTCCTCGATTCCATATTTTTGAAGTTCACTTGGAAATTTTACTTTCTCACTTTCATTTAAAAGTTCAATAATTTCTGTTTCTGTAACAGAAGGATAATTTGCTTGTAACTTTTCTACAATCCCATAAAGATAGTGATTTACACTTGTTTTATACGCATGAAATTCCACATAACTAACAATAAGAGAAACAACACCAAATAAAAAACTTAAAAGAAGCCCAAAGAAAAATAATTTCCCTCTTTCACTTTTCATTCTCTATCCACCCGATATCCTATTCCTTTAATTGTTTTAATAACATCATCCGTCCCTAATTTTTCTCGTATACGTTTTATATACACTGTAAGCGTATTATCATTTACATAATTTCCAGACAAATCCCAAATTTTATCCATAATGGCTTCTCTTGTTACAACTCTTCCTGCATTTTCAACCATATACAAAAAAATTTTATATTCTAGTGTTGTAAAAGGCACTTTTTCTTCCCCACGTTTTACTTGCATACTATCCAAATCTATTTGTATGTTTTTTACATGAAGTATTTTTTTATCTTCTTCTTTAAACTTCAAAGCATTGCCAATTCGTAAAATGAGCTCACGATTTCGAAAGGGTTTCACAATATAATCAGCAGCACCAAGTTCTAAACCATGCACTACATCATCTTCCAAATCTTTCGCTGTTAAGAAAAGGACAGGAACATGTATTTCTGATTTCATTTCTTTAAAAAATACAAAACCATCACCATCGGGCAAAGTCACATCTAAAATAATTAAATCATACTCTTTTGTCCGAATAAATTCTTTTGCTTTTTTTAAACTATTTGCCCAAAGAAGTAAAAAATCATTTTGCATAAACAAATAATCTAAGCCTTTAAAAATCGTTTCATTATCTTCTATTAACAATATTGTTTTCATATGCCTCATCCTTATTCTTAAAATTATGTGTATAAAAAGCGACTGCATCATCAAATAAATGCCCAATCGTAATTCGCCATAATTCTTTATCTTCTTTTTTTTGTAAAATTTCATCCATTAATAAAGAAAATAAAGCTTTTCCATATCCTTTGTTTCTATAGTTTGGAGCTTCTCTATTGCTATTATAAAAGGCCCAATTTGCTATATCCATATCGTATTCTTTTTGATCAGTATATTCCCTTACAGAACCAATAATAGCATATCTCTTATCCTCTAATTGGTCCAAATCTACATAAGGATTTTCCTTATCATATACAAAAAAATATCGCATATTTCTTGCTTTGTAGTATTCAGGTTCTATTTCTTTTAAAAATAATTGCATTTAACTCACCTTAAATCCTAGTATATCATAGAGAGAAAAACTCTTTAAACAAAATGATAATACTTTAAGAAATCATAGAAAAAAGGTGCCAAAACTTTTAAATCATAATTTGTATGTTGAATCAAATACAAAATAATAGGTAATGCTTTATAAGAATCCCCTACTTTTAATAAAGTTACTTTATTCGGTGCAATTTCTTTTCCCGTAAAAGTATGCATATTCCAAAAATCCATTTTTTTACTATCGATTCTACGAGATTTTGCATACACTTGCTTTAATAGTTTTCGATGAAACTTCTGCGATTTTACTTCATCTATATCTTGATAAGAAAAATCTTCTCCTTCTTTTAAATCCAATATAAAAAAGACACTATTTTCCAATATGTTTTTCATAATTTTAAAAGATTTCTTTTTAAAAAATGGAATATGAAATTCTATCCATACAACAAAATTAACGATAATAGCAATAACATGTCGAATAATAGGAAGTCTCATAACAAAAGTACAAAAACGATAAAAAGGAATATCCATTTTTTGTCCTGGTAAATCTGTAAGTCTTTTTCCAATCAACCAGCGAATCCAAGAATCAAAAATAGAAAACACCCCTTTTGCACCTATAGCAAAAAAGACTTTTTCAGTAAGTTCAGCTCCTGTTGCATTATCTCCGATTTTAGGAAGCAATCCATTCTTAGCAATACTCTCTATATTCAGTTCATTTGTATAATGAAAAAAAGAAGTATAAATATTTATTTCACTTATCTCTTTTATTTTTATATTCTCATACTTTTGCATAACAAATCACATCTCTACTATACCAAAAAGAAGAAATACTTTTACAAATAGAAAATATTTTTGACAAAAATTTGACAAAAAGAAAACCATTAGGATTTTCTAGATATTATCATTCCGAATGGTTTCTATAATATTTTGTTTATTAATTTTTGATAAAGAGTATTTCATAATAATCCCAATAATAATACTGACAAATAAAACAACGATGCATAAAGGTTTTACTGGGAATGTATAAGAAAATTCTAATCCTTCTTTAAAAGCTAAATAAATAATATAAGAACCCACTAACCCTAAAGGAATTCCAATGAGCAAGGATTTCATTCCATAGAAGATACTTTCTAAACGAATCATTCGATTAAATTCACGTTTTGTCATTCCAACACTTTTTAACATGGCAAATTCTTTGCTTCGTAAATTCATATTGGTTGTAATCGTATTAAAGATATTGGTAATCCCAATCAAACTAATGACAGTAATAAATCCATACAAGAAGATAGAAACAATTAATACCATGGCATTTTGTGCTTTTATCTCTTCTTCCAAATTGGTATACGAAACATTTTTAAAAGCATCCTCTTCTTTTCCTAAATCATCAATACGAGTCTCTAACTTTTTCGTATCCTTTGCTTTTACATACAAAATAGAATAATGGTCTTCAAAATAGGTATCAAAAACTTTATCACTTACAATTAAGTATCCACCAAAAGAATAACTTTGTTCTAGTCCCATAGGTCTTTTATTACTACGAACAACTTGGATTGAAAAGTCTTTTTTATTATCGCCGTCTGTTGTTGTACCGTGTAAAGTATCATGATTTTTTAAATCATACAAATTCCCAACATAGTTCTTCTTATTAATATTTTCTTTAAATTCATCGAGTAAAATACCCACATTTTCACCTGTTACACCAATCTCTTTTAAATAATGATTGTATTCTTGTTCTCCTAAGGCAACAATACTAATAGTATTTTCTTCCTTTTCCATTCCGTAAAAATTTAAGATTTCTTTTCCAAAATCTGAAAAAGTATCTGTAGAAACAACCAAACTATCTTCCCTTAAAAGAGTATATCTGTCCACTACATCAAACTGGGCAATTTGTTTAAATGTATCTAACTTATCTTGCATGGTACTATTGTTATACAAATACATATTGTAATCCACTTCTGTATAATAAACACCAGCCATTTTAAAACCAAAATCGATAAAAGAAGAAAGGGATAAAAAGACAACAATACTAACCACAATGGAAATAACAGTCGTTCGATATTTCTTTTTATTTCGTTTTAAATTTTTATAAGCAATCACACCACCTGTTTTAAAAAATTTTTTTACAAAAAACGGTGTTTTTAACTTTTTGCTTTTTATTTTAATGTCGTTATTGCTTCGAATGGCATCAATTGCTGAAATTTTTCCAGCCTTTTTCGCCGTTCTAACCGTTGATAAATAAATCGTAACACTAGCTAGAAGAATAGAAAGCAAAATGGGAAGGATTGGAATACTGTACACAAAATGAATATCCCCTAAGTAATCTCCGATGATAAAATTAATCAAAAAGACTAAAACAACAATGGCAATGATTCCTGATAAAATACCAATAGGAATCGCTAGTAATCCTAAGAAAAATCCTTCATACAAAACATTCTTCTTAATTTGTTTACTTGTTGCCCCAACACTCCTTAACATTCCATACATCTTGTATTTTTCTGTAATAGAAATAGCAAAACTATTTCGAATAACAAAGACACTAGAAAGAATGATAATGCCAAGAACTACAGCTGCTATTATATAAAGAGAACCCATTGTTGTGCTGTCTGTAACTCCAAGCCAACGTAAATAACTACTGTTGTAACTATAATCGTATTTTTCTCCAGCGATATTTTTTGTTTTTTCACTATACCCTTTTGGATTCTTAAATAAAATGAAAGCATCTCCTTTTTCTTGAATTTCATCCGTATAGGTAATGGCAGTATACCCAGGAGCACTATACCCTTCTATTTCATAACTTGGTCGTCCTATAATCCCAACAATGGTGTAAGTTATCTCTTCTTTAGGTTGGAAACCCTCTATTATCTTTTCTTGTTTTTCACTTCTTATTTTCATGCTGCTATCTTCATCTTCTGTTTCGGTAACAAGAGGATTGTTTTGGTTTAAGAAAAATGTCTCGCCCTCTTCTTCTAATGTTCTAGAACCCACAGTCAAAGTAATCGTATCTCCTACCTTAAAAGAAAAACCTCCGCCATCAATGGCATGACTAGGAATTACTATTTCATTTTTATTACAAGGCAATCGCCCTTCGATTAACTTAATCCCTGTATTTTGTAAAGCACTTTCATTATAAGCTGTAACATAAAGGTAAGGTTTAAAATAATTTGAAGAAGTAAAAGGTGCATATCCTATTTCCGCTTTATAATAATAATCTTTCATATCTCGATTATTGTCTAAGGCCAAGATATCTTCTTTCTTCATATTCTTAATTTGAACATGATAATACCCATCCGATTTAATACTATCATTGATTAATGTTTGTTGAAAACTTGTTACCATTCCAGAGACACAAACAATCATGGCTGTGGATAAAATAATCCCAATAATCGTAACAATTGTTCTTTTTTTATTTAATGTCAAATTTCTTTTTGTTAATTTATTTAAAACATTCATTAGGCTCTCTCATCCTTTATGATTTTACCATCATCAATGGTAATAACACGGTCGGCTTCTTTAGCTATTTCCAAATCATGGGTAATCATGATAATTGTTTGGTTGTATTTTTTATTTGACATTTTTAATAGAGTTACAATTTCATCACTTGCTTTTGAATCCAAATTCCCTGTCGGCTCATCTGCTAAAACCAAAGCAGGGTTATTAATAATTGCACGCCCTATGGATACTCTTTGTTGTTGTCCTCCCGATAATTCATTTGGTAAATGATTCTTTCTTTCTTTTAAATTCAAAGTATCTAAAACTTCTTCCAAACGCTCTTTGGATACACTCGCATTATCTAAATCACACGGAAGCAAGATATTTTCAGTAACATTTAAAATGGGAATTAAATTATAAAACTGATAAATAATCCCGATTTGTCTTCTTCTAAAAATAGCAAGTGCATCATCATTTAAAGAATAAATATCTTTACCATCAATATACACTTTACCACTTGTAGGTCTATCTACTCCTCCAAGCAAATGTAAAAGAGTGGATTTTCCACTACCACTTGCTCCAACAATAGCTACAAACTCTCCCTTTTCAATTGAAAAAGAAATACCATCTACAGCATTGAATTTCATTTCTCCTGCACCATAACTTTTCGTTAAATTTTCTACTTTCAATATTTCCATAAAATTCTTCCTTTCAAATTAAGTATATGGTATATTTGTGACTGCAAAGTGACTGATAAAAAACAAAAAAAGTATGGATGAACTTTCCAATAAAGTAAAAATCAGAATTTATGCTGCTCTGATTTTTTATTTTATAATTTTGAAACTTTTCTTTCTAAATCACCATTTCCAAATAAATGCTCATAAACTTCCTGAATTTCTAAAGTTAAAAAATCACCAACAAGTACTTTTGAAAAATCATTAGGACTCATTTTTACATTTTGTTTCTCCACTTCCTGCATTTTCTCCCTATTTTCTAAAATACAAACATAAGTGAGATTTTTTTGCTCTTTTGTTAAATAAAAAGGATTTTCTTCCTCTAAAAGATATCCATTTAATAACATATATAATTGCATAATTTTATGTTCCTTTTCTAAATATGCTTTTTCTTCTTCTAAAATAAGATTCCAAAAAAGAAAACAAACATCATTCAAATCTAGCATTCTTTTACCTCCAGTAGAAGTTTTAATTGACATTTTTTCTACTCCATCAAGAAAACTAAGTATTAATACAAAACAATTTAGTCTTTTTAAAAATCCATTTTCTGTTTCTATTTCTTTTTCTAAAAGAGCGCTATTTAATTCAATTTCGTATCCTTCTTGCTCAAATGCACGCATCATTTTTTCAAAATCACAATCTTTTATTCTTCTATTTTTATTATCTTCACAACATTGATTTCTTTTCTCTTTATTTTCTAACCATTTTTGATTATATTCATCCCAAAGTTGTTTTCTTTTTAAATTCCCATTTGTTTTTTCCATTTCCTTTTTTAAATGCAGTATTTCTTTCTTTAATTTTCTTCTTTCTTTTCCTGTTAACTCTAACACTGCAATATGATTCATATAACACCTCTCTTTCTTTTAATTTCATCTATTTAAAAATATCTCTAACTATTTATATGAAAATAAAAAAAAAGAGCGATAACGAAAAAAACTAGAATAATCTAGTTACTTTTACTTTATTAAACAACCATACATTAAAGTGCGTGGAGCCCTATAAGTACTGAAAGTATATAATGGTCGTTTTCATAAAAATATATCACTCCTTTAGACAATGAAAAAAGCCCATAATACAAATACTATGAACCTTATCTATATAGTAATCGCTAAAGTGCGACTTTCAACCTCAATGGTGCCCTAAGGGAGGACGTTCAACAACTTTTTAAAATTCTTAAAATACTATTTTATAATATCTAGTTCCTTCATCTTCATTTAGGAAAATCCCACCATTTTTTTCTATTACTTTTGCAGAACTAATATTTCCAGCGGAAGAATTGCAAAATACTTCTTTAAAATTCATTTTCTTAAATTCGATAAGTGCTAGTTCTAACATTTTTGTGGCATATCCTTTTTCTCTTTCAGATTTTCTTATAACATAATAGACATTTCCAGACCATTTCTTCCAATTTTCATCTATCTCTGTCCTAAGACATATATATCCAACAGGTCTATCATTAACGTACATTATATATGTATTAGTAGGTGTATCATAGTAATTTACTATTTGATACTTTCTTGATAGTTGAGTTTCTAAATAATTTTTAAACACCTCATAAAGCAGTCCGTTACACAAATTAGTAGATCCCGATTCTTTTAAAGGAATGTCTTGGTACATTTCATATTCCAATAAACCCATTTGCATATTTAATTCTTTTAATTCATATTTCATATTGTTAACTAAATAAAAAATTAATTACACTAACTATTAATTTTCAAATACATAATGATATGTCATTATGCAAGTGTGTTTTTCTAAATTGACAAAATTTAGTTCAATTTATTGTATTATAAAAGTTAATTTAGTATAATTCTCGTAGGGAATATTAGTTGTTGAGTGTCTACCAAATCTCTTATAGAGAGGAGGTTTGATAAAGATGAAAACTAAGACTTTTATTATAAAAGTTCTAAAGCTCATTGCTATCATTTTATTTCTCCTTATCATTATGATAGTAGTTATAAAAAAATGACACTTAATTCTTCATTGAATTAAATGTCTAAACAATATTAATTGGGTAGACATTCAACTAGCAAAAACTGAATGTTCCCTTTTTTATTTTATGCAAGTTTCCTTGACATATTCATAATATCATAAAAACGACTTTTTGACAAGTCGTTTTCTATTGCTACTCGAAAGTTCGAGTTATCCTTAAATCTGGTGCGATAGCGGTTGTTATCTACAACTTTTCACTAAATTAGGTAATCAATACTAATTTGTATCAATTTCTAATAATATTGTAACAAATAATGGATAAAGTTACAAACAATTTCACAATTTTTCTATCGTTTCTATGCCTAATATTTTTAAAGCACTAGTTATTACTTTTAAAATACAATTTAATAGCCTTATTCTCGATGACTTTAAAACAACATCAGATTCATTTGATATATTAATCTGCTCATATAGTTTTGAGAATAAGCCTGCAATATTAAAGATATATTTTGTTAAGTGTGCTGGTTCATTAGATTTTAATAATTCATCAATTACATCAGGATATAATGATAATTCTTTTATAATCTTATTTTCGATTTCATTATTAAACTTAATTTCATCCACTAATTCAATATTATTATTTTTTAATATAGAATTAATTCTTACAAGACTATATAAAATATACATACCAGATTCGCCAGTAAAACTTGTTGCATTTTTTAAATTAAAATTAACTATTTTATTTTTAGAAACATTTAGCATGGTAAACTTAATACAAGCATTAACTAATATATTTAGTTTTTCCTTTGATATTTCACTATTTCTTGCATTAAACTCCTTTATTAAAGTTTCTCTTACTGCTTTCATAAAATCAGTAACTAAAACTACAGTTCCAGCAGATGTTGACATTTTATCACCATCTAATAAAACATATGAATAACAAATAAGTTCTGGTGCTTTATAACCTAAAATATCTAATACAGCACTAATTTGTTTCATATATACTTCTTGATCTTCACCTAGAACGACAAAATTGTTTTTAGAATTTAATCCTATTTTATAAATTGTATATGCAATATCTCTTATAGGATATAAAGATGTCTTATTTGAACGAGTTAATACTATTACTGGTGATCTAGTTGGTATGTTATATCCAGATAAATCTACATATAATCTACCAAATTCATCTTCATGTAATTTTCCGGTTTTTTCTAATTTATTTAAAATATCCTCTAAATAATTATTGTAAACAAAATCTGATTCATGAGTAAATACATCAAAATGGATATTTAATTCATCAAATATTTTTAATTGTCCATTAACACATTTATCAGTTATTTCCTTAAATCTACTAATCATTTCTTCATTGCCATTTTCAACTTTTTTTAGATAATCAAATGCTTTCTTATTTATATTCTTATCTACTTTAGCTTGGTTACTAATTCTTACATAAGTATCTAAAATAGAAGAAAAATTTTCATCTTTTAAGCCATAATTTTCTATACCAATAACAAGTAGTGCAATTTTTAAACCAATATCATTAATGAAATAATGTCTTTCGACTTTATATCCAGTAAATGCATATAGATTACTCATAAAATCTCCAATTAAACTATTTCTACATCTTCCAATATGTGGCTCTGCATTTGGATTAATTGATGTATGTTCAATTAATAATGCTTCATTATTTCCTTGATTTAAAGCCCCATAATTATCATTGGATTCTATTTCATTAATTATTTTTGAACTAAACTTTTCATAATTTATATAAAAATTTATATAAGGTCCCATTACTTTAATATCAGAAAAATTATTTTCATCATCAATAAATTTTTCTTTAATTAAATTAGCAATCTCAACTGGATTTAAATATTTTTCATTCCTTAAATTAGCACATTGAATACTATAATCACCCATATCATCTTTTGGTGGTATTTCAATTTTAATCTTTTCTTCTTTAACATTGATAATTTCAAGTATCTTTTTTGCAATATAATTTTTCATACTTTTCCTCCTTGCTTAAATAAAAAAGAAACTCTATAAAATAAGGACGAATATAAATCCGTGGTACCACCTTAATTCATAGAATTTCTATGCACTCAAATCTTTAACGCAGATATACGATAAGACTCAAAGGTTCATTCATAAAACATTGTCATTTCCTTTCACCAACCGGAAACATCACTAGGACAAGAGGTTAAATTACTACTCCTTTTTCTTCGCCATTTGAAATATGTATAGATTATAACACTTTTTAATTTATTTGTAAATGCACTGAAAAATAGTATGTTAAAAACAGTTCTATCTTTCAAAATCATCAATTTTGTCATTATTTTTATTATTTTGAATTATATCAATCTCATTATCATCAATTATATCTTCATTATATAAATCGTTTATGAAATCATCATACTTATTTGAAGAGAAGAATTTATCTTGTAAGAATCTAATAAATTTGTTCCACAATTCTTTAAAATAGTTTAATGTTTCTTGTAATGCTGATACTTTATCTTCTAATTCATCAATAGTTTCATTGGCATCATTCAAATCATATTCTAATTCTTCAATTCTATCATCACGAGTTTTTATTTTCTTTTTCAAGTTTCTAACTTCATTTGAATGTTCTCTTAAATCATCTTCATATTTTTTTAAGACTATATTTATATCATTCGCATCTCTTAAATTAGAAGTAGTATCATTAGTTTGTTCTATATATTCTTTGATTTTATCTACATCTTCATTTGAAATAGTGTAATTACTTTTATTCATAATAGTAGGTTTTAAATTATCAATAATATCATTAATCTCATTAGATTTATCTTGCAATTCATCTGCTTTACTATTTAATTCTTTAAGTTGTTTTTTGTATTTTTCTTGTTCTCGTTTAAACTTTTTGTATTCGTTCATATTTGCGACATTTATATCAACATTTCTACCTTCTTCTTTTGTTTTAAGAGTGTAGTTAAGGTTATAAATTCTATTAAATGAATTAATACAATATACTCTCATTTTGTCTTGAATTTCTTTTAAACTTATTTTATTAAAGACATCAGATTTACCAACTTGTTT
>CARMXJ010000032.1 GCA_949025205.1 uncultured Bacilli bacterium
TACTCGCTGCATCTTTATATCCTGTTTCAAACTTTCCTACCCATAAACCATTTGTATCTAATGCTGTAAATGCTGGGTGAGTTAAATACTTCCCTACTTTGTCACCTTGACTTACAATTTCTTCTCTACTTTCAAAAAGGACTTCTATTTCTTGTATTCGATTGTTATCAATACTTGTTAATCCAGTGTAGTTTCCTGTATTCCATATTCTATATTTATATCTTGGTATCCATACAAAATAACTTTCTATATTTTCCTCAGGTATTATTTCTCCATCATTATATTGAATAGTCTTGTCTTCAAGTATAATTGCATTCGCCCAAATTTTCTTTTCATAATTGTACCACTCACTTGATTTATTTGCTTTTGCTACCGTTCCATTCTCATCAATTGTTACGGGAATCAAATTGTCTTTAAGAATTGGATCGGCTCCATTAAGTATTGCCTCGGTATATATTATTTCATTGTTACTTGCTTCAAATCCTATAGTTACTGTAAACGACTTTCCTTGTTCTTCATCTTGGCTTGCTTTTTCATCATTCTCATATTCTATCAATAAAAAATATGTTGTGTCACTATTAGATGATACGGTTATATCTTTTTTCACTTTTTGTGTTCCTGTAAATCTTCCACTTAAAATAGCGTTTCCTAACTTAGTTGTATCACATTTCATAGCATCGTAATATTGTTGATTGGTAATAACTGGCCTAGAATGACTACATATTTCATTTAGATTAGGAACAGTACTTGTATCAACTGCATATAAATTATATTTTACATGATTTCCAAAACTTTCTACACTTGGTGATAAAGTTATACTGGCTGCAATTGGTTGCGCATTTTTTTCTCCGTTTCCTACAACACGTATAGGTTTTACTACCTTATATCCTGGAAGTACATTTTCTCCAGTTATTAAATCTCCTAAATCCATTATAGCGTTTGCATATGATACAGTTTGTACTACGGTCGTTTTATTTTCTTTACTTTCTATTTTTACAGTTGCCGTATAATATGCAAATGTTACTCCTATTAATCCTAAAAGCATTACTGCTACTCCTATGATCATTAACATTGCCTTGTTTTTTTTCTCCATTTTTTATCACCATTATTATTTGTTATTGTTACTATATACACATTATATACTATTTACCCTTGTTTTTAAATACCTTTATTTTTAACAAAAAAAAATTAGTCTATTTCTAAACTAATTCTATACGAACTTCTAAAGCATCGTCGCCGATTCTTTCTTTTAATTTAATAATTCTTGTATAACCACCATTACGTGATTCATAACGACTCGCAAGTTCATTGAATACTTTATCTACACATTCTTTGTTGTTATAAACAAATGCTAGTGCTTTTCTACGAGATACTAAAGTACCACGTTTTCCATAAGTAATCATTTTATCCACAAACTTACGAACTTCTTTGGCTTTTGCTTCGGTAGTGGTAATTCCTTCGTTCATAATTACATCTACTGTAAGACTAGCAAAAACGCTATGTCTTTGTCTTGTTTCTCTTCCAATTTTTCTATATGCCATGATTTACCTCCTTAATCGCGGAACTTAAGTCCCATTTCAACCACTTTATCAAGAACTTCTTTAAGTGATTTTTTACCTAAGTTACGTATTTTTGTAACTTCCACTTCTCTTTTTGAAATTAAATCTTGAACGGTATGAATACCAGCTCTTTTTAAACAGTTATATGCTCTTACAGAAAATTCTATTTCTTCAATAGGAGTTTCTAAAGTTTTTGTTATTGTATCTACTTTCTTTTCTGCCATTAATCCAGAAATATCACTAATTGCATTTAAGTCTGCTACAATGTTAAAGTGTTCAATTAATATCTTTGCAGATAGTGCCATAGCCTCTTCTGGTGTAATGCTTCCATTGGTTGTTACACGCATAATAAGCTTATCATAATTTTCACTATGTCCAACACGAGCACTTTCTGTTTCGTAAGCTACTTTTTCAACTGGTGAATATAAAGAGTCAATAGCGATAACTCCAGCTTTCTTGATATCAAGAAGTGCTTGATTTTCTTTTGAATCTACATATCCTTTGCCATTGGATACTGTCATTTCCATCTCGATTTTTCCACCTTCTACAAGGTTGCAAATCACAAGGTCTTTGTTTATCACTTCTAAATCAGCATCGCATTCAATGTCACCAGCAAGTACTGGTCCTGGTGTAGATTTAGATAAGTGAATCACTTTATTTTCTTCTGTATGGTTTTTAAGTACAACGCTTTTTAAGTTAAGAATTATACTTGTTACATCTTCATAAACACCTTCTATTTTTTGGAATTCATGAAGTACACCTTCTATTTTGACACTTGTAATGGCACATCCAGGTAAGCTTGATAACATTACTCTTCTTAGTGCATTTCCAATAGTTGTACCAAATCCTCTTTCTAAAGGTTCTAGTACAAATTCTCCATAATGAGAATCGGTTGCATATTCTGTTATTTTGTATTCTGGCTTTTCAAATTTAATCATATCTAATTCTTCCTTTCATTCATTAATTTCTAGGACGTTTTGGTGGACGACAACCATTATGAGGTACTGGAGTACTATCCGAAATACTTCTAACTTCTAGTCCAACCGCTTGTAATGAACGAATGGCAGTTTCTCTACCAGAACCTAATCCCTTAACATCGACATCGACAATTTTAACTCCAGCATCTTTTGCTACTTTACCAGCAGCTTCTGCAGCTACTCCTGCAGCATAAGGAGTTTTCTTTTTACTTCCTTTATATCCAATCGTACCAGAAGATGCCCAAGTTATTACATTTCCTTCTTGGTCTGTAAATGTTACGATTGTATTGTTGTAAGTGGAATGTATATGAACAACGGCTTCTGGAATATTTTTCTTAACTTTTCTTTTTCTTCTGTTATATGCCATGATTTACCTCCTATTTACCTACTTTTTTCTTATTTGCTACTACTTTACCTTTACCCTTACGAGTACGAGCATTTCTACTTGTTCTTTGTCCACGAACAGGAAGTCCTTTTTTATGTCTTACTCCTTGGTAGCAATTAATTTCCATTTTATTTTTGATAGACATTTGTGTCTCACGACGTAAATCACCTTCTACTTCGTATTTATCAATTTCTTTACGTAGTTTAGAGATTTCATCATCGCTTAAGTCTTTGATTTTTTTTGTAGGTTCTACTTTCGCATCGTTACAAATTGTAAGTGCTAAGCTTCTACCAATACCATAAATAGCGGTAAGTCCAATACATACGTGCTTTTCATTTGGTAATTCAATATTTTTTATTCTTGCCATATAATCCTCCTACTTCCCTTGGGTTTGTTTGTGTTTTGGATTTTCACAAATAACCATTAATTTTCCTTTTCTTCTTATTTTTTTACATTTATTGCATATTGGTTTTACTGATGGTCTTTTTTTCATAATTTTTTACCTCCATTATCTTTTGTTCCATGTTATGCGCCCACGTGTTAAGTCGTAAGGCGAAAGTTCTATTGTTACTGTATCACCTGGTAGAATACGTATCATATTCACACGCATTTTACCAGAAACGTAGGCTTCTACAGTATGACCATTGGAAAGTTCTACGATGTAATCTCCGCCTTTTAGAACATCAATTACTTTCCCTTCTACTTCAATTTTATCCGACTTCGGTTGTGAAGTATTTTTCAATCCAGAAGTTTTACTTCCTTTTTTGTTTTGCATATTTTTTTTCGCCATATTTATTCTCCTGTTAAAATTTCATACCCATCTTTCGTGACTAACACTGTATTTTCATAGTGTGCCGATGGGCTTTCATCTTCCGTTACGATTGTCCAATCGTCTTGGTCAGTCATACACACTTCTTTTTTTCCTAAATTTAGCATCGGTTCAATAGCAAGGGTCATTCCTTCTTTTAAAGTGAAACCTGTGCCACTTTTTCCGTAATTTGGAACATCTGGTTCTTCATGTATACTTGTTCCAACGCCATGTCCTACTAATTCTTCTACTACACTTAAGCCATGATGATGCGCAAATTCTTCAATGGCATGACTTATGTCTCCTATTTTAGCACCAGCACGGACTTTTGTTAAGCCTTCATAAAAAGCAAGACGCGTATTTTCTACTAAGTTTCTCACTTCTTCACTGACATCCCCTACTATATAGGTTCTGGCTGCATCGGAGTGATATCCTTTGTACCCAACGCAGAAATCAATGGATACGATATCTCCATTTTTTATTTTTCGTTTGCCAGGAATGCCATGGACAACTTCATCGTTAATGGATACGCAAATGCTTTTGGGATAATCCTCGTATCCTAAGCAACTTGGTATACAATCATTTTTGATGATGAAGTCATGCGCTATTTTGTCTAGCTCTCCTGTTGTGATGCCAGGCTTTATGTGTTTTTTTAGTTCTTCATGTGTTAAAAAGTTGATATGTCCAGCATGTCGCATTAATTCTATTTCACGATTGCTTTTAATACTAATCATTTTTTTCACCTTTTAAAATGAAAGTGATTTCTTTTATCATTTCTTCTTGTGGTTTACTTGCATCTACTTTTTTTAATCTTCCCTTATTTTCATAAAAGTGGATAAGTGGAGAAGTAACCTGCAAATACGTCTCATAACGATTGCGGAAAGTTTCTAATGCATCATCTGGTCTTTCGATTAATAACGCATTACATTTATCACAAGTATTTTCTACTTTCGGTTTAAAACCTTCAAAATAAATATTATAACTTGCTTTACATTTGTCACAGACTCTTCTACCTACTGCTCTTTTTTCTAATAAGTGTTCATCCATTTCCATGTTAATAACTACGTAGTTATCCACACCTAATTCTAAAAATAATTGTTCTAGAAATTTAGCTTGTTCTAAGTTTCTGGGTATTCCATCTAATATAAATGGTTTTTCTTTTATTTTTAAAAGCTCTTCTTTAAAAAGCGGTAAGATAATGTCATCTCCAATAAATTGTCCCTCTTTCATAAGAGTTGCAATATGATGGCCCATTTCTGTGTCTTCTTTCGAAACATTTCTTAATATATCTCCAGTAGAAATATGTTCATAAGAGAAATTGTTTACTAAATAGTCACTGATAGTTCCCTTGCCAGCGGCAGGAGGAGCAATAAAGATAACACTAACCACTATCTTCTTTGTCTCCTTTTTTTGTAACTTCTTGTTACAAGTCCACTTTCCATTTGCTTATATGTTTCAATAGCAACACCAACAACGATTAGGATTCCTGTTCCTCCGATGGTTACAGAACTTGGTAAACTTGAAATGTTTGCCATTAGTATAGGAAGTCCTGATAAGATTACTAAGAAAATAGAACCTACTACCGTTAATTTTCCAAGAGATGATGAAATGTATTTCGAAGTATCAGCACCAGGTCTTACGCCTGGAATATATCCTCCACGTTTGTTTAAGTCTTTACTCATCTCTTCTGGATTCATCATCATAAATGTATACACATATCCAAAGAATAGAATTAATACTACATATAATATAAATCCAGTTGGAGTTGTATATATAATGTATTTATTAATGAAGTTAATCGCTGCTTCATTCTTGATAAGTCCTGCGATTGTTGATGGAATTGTTAATACAATGGACGCAAATATAACAGGAATAACTCCAGCACTATTAATCTTAATAGGTAGGAAGGAAGATTGTGCCCCATACGCACTCGTTGTATGGTTTGCATATTGAATCGGAATTCTTCTTTCTGCAAGTGTGACCCAAATAATTCCTACAAGCACTAACAAATAGATAATTAAGAATAGGATAAATAAACCAATTCCTAATGCTAAATTGTATGCTCCAGCTGTAATAAATGCATTAAATGCTCCTGTAAATATACCTGGCATACTTTGAATGATTCCGGCCATTATTAGTAAGGATGAACCATTTCCAATTCCTTTCATGGTAATTTGGTCTCCTAACCATAGAAGGAATGATGTACCCGCTGTCATGACTAAGGATGTTTTAAGCATTACCATAACATCGTTTGTATTTAAATAAAATATCGAAATGACATAAGCTTGTACAAAAGCAAATATAACGGCTAAATAACGATTAATTTTATTTATCTTTTGTCTTCCTACATAGCCTTGTTCTTTTAATTCTTTAAAGTAAGGAATGATGTCCATTTGTAAAAGTTGGGTAATAATCGATGCTGTAATATAAGGACTAACTCCTAATGCAAATATAGAAAAACTTCTAAGTCCTCCACCACTCATTAAGTTGAAGATTTCTAAAAATCCTAGTTCTTCATAAAGAACACTTGCCCATGGAATCGTAATTCCTGTTCCTAGACAAAATATTCCTAAAGCAAAAAGGGTGAAGTAAATTCTTTTTCGTAAGTCTTTGTTTTCGTGAGCAAATAGCTTTGCTAAAAGACTCTTCATCTAAATCACCTCAGTTTTGCCACCAGCAGTTTCAATTGCAGCAATCGCCTTTGTAGAGAAACGATTTGCTTTTACTGTTAATTTTTTCTCTAAAGTACCACTTGCTAACACTTTGATACCGGAAAGTTGTTTTTTTACAATTCCTCTTTCTTTTAAGATTTCTGGTGTTACTACATCACCATCATTGAAAAATTTGTTTAAGTCGCTTAAGTTGATGCAAGCATATTTTGTTTCAAATTGTTTGTTGTTGAAACCTCTTTTTGGTAATCTTCTATATAAAGGAGATTGACCACCTTGGAACCAAGCAGAAATACTAGCACCACTTCTTGATTTTTGTCCTTTTTGGCCATGGGTAGAAGTTTTTCCCATTCCAGAACCTGGACCGCGACCTACGCGTTTTTGCGATTTCATTTCTTTATTCTTAGGTAAGTTTTCTAATTTCATATTATAACTCCTCAACTTTCTTTCCACGTAGAGCAGCTATTTTGGCAGGTGTTCTTTCACTCTTTAATGCTTCTAGAGTTGCTTTTGCTACATTGATTTTTGTATTTGAACCTAGAGATTTAGAGATAACATCTTTTACTCCCGCAAGTTCAAGTACACTACGAGCAGCACCACCAGCAATAACTCCGGTACCTTTTGTTGCAGGTTTAATTAAAACACTTGCTCTTCCTACTTTTCCAGTAGCTTCATGAGGAATGGTTCTACCTTCCATAATTGCTACCTTTGTTACATTTTTGTTTGCCATCATACTTGCTTTTGCAATTGCTGCAGGAACTTCATTTGCTTTTCCTGTTCCAATTCCAACTAGACCTTTTCTATTTCCAACAACAACTGTTGCAGAGAATCTAAAATGTCTACCACCTTTTGTAACTTTTGTTACACGACCAATAGAGATAACTTTTTCTTCTAAAAGTTTTTTTCTATCTTTGTTTTCCATACGTGGCTTTCTTTCTTGTGGTTTATTGTTATTATTATTTTCTTTTTGCATGATGACCTCCTTAGAACTCTAGTCCGTTTTCGCGAGCAGCTTCTGCTAAAGCTTTTATGCGACCATGATATAGGTTTCCACCTCTATCAAAAACGACCTTTTTAATTTTTGCTTTTTTACATTTTTCTGCAATGTCTTTTCCAACAACAGTAGCAGCTTCAATGTTACCACCATTTTTTAGTTTTAGAGCAATTGATGATGAAGATACTAAAGTATTGCCTGTTGTATCGTCAATTACTTGAACGAAAATTCCACTATTTGAGCGAAATACATTTAATCTTGGGCATTCAGTAGTTCCACTTAAATTTTTTCTTATACGAGCATGTCTTCTTTTACGCATGTCGTTACTTGATTCTTTTTTTATCATATTATCCCTCCACTAAGCTGCTTTCTTACCTTCTTTACGACGAACATATTCATCTTTATAACGAATCCCTTTTCCTTTATAAGGTTCTGGTTCTCTTATTTTACGAACATTCGCCGCAAATTCAGTTACTTTTTGTTTATCAATACCACTTAGAGTGATTTCTGTGTTGCTTACTAATTCTGCTTTTATTCCTTCTGGAACAATTACTTCTACTGGATGTGAATAACCAGCACTTACAACAATTTTATTTCCTTGTACATTAAATCTGTATCCTACACCAACAGCTTCTAAACCTTTAGAAAATCCATCGTGTACTCCAATTATCATATTGTTAATTAGAGAATTTGTAGTTCCTTGCATTACGTTTGCACGAGGTGTTTCGTTTACTACTTTTGTTGTTAATACATTGTCGTTTACTTCTACATTTACTAAGTTTGAAGTATTTAGAGAAAGTTCTCCTTTAGGACCTTTTACCGTTACTAATTCCCCGTTTATTGTTACCGTAACACCTTCAGGTATTACTAAATGTCTATTTCCAATTCTACTCATAGGTTCCCTTACCAAATATAGGCAAGTACTTCACCTCCAAGTCTTTTATTTCTAGCTTCTTTATCGGTCATAAGTCCTTTTGAAGTTGAGATAATTGCAATACCAAGTCCGTTTAATACACGAGGAATTTCAGAAGACTTTGCATAAACACGAAGTCCAGATTTACTGATTCTTTTAAGTCCAGTAATTACTCTTTCCTTCTTTTCTCCATATTTTAAAGTTAATGTTAGTTTATCTCCTGTAATGTTTTTTTCTACAGAATAATCTACAATATAACCTTCATTTTTAAGAATCTCAGCGATTCCTACTGTCATTTTTGTTCCAATACATTCTACTGTATCGTATTTCATTTGATTTGCATTACGAATTCTTGTAAGCATATCGGCTATTTTATCTTGTACCATCTTAAAATTCCTCCTTTCCTACCAACTTGATTTCTTTACGCCAGGGATTTGCCCTTTATTTGCTAATTCTCTAAAACAGATACGACATAATTTGTATTTACGTAAGACACCATGAGGACGTCCACATCTTTCACAACGAGTGTATGCGCGCACTTTAAATTTTGGTGCTCTTTGTTGTTTTACTTTTAAACTTGTTTTTGCCATATATTCACTCCTTAATTTCTAAAAGGCATTCCGAATGCTCTTAGTAAGCTTTCTGCTTCTTTATTTGTCTTTGCTGTTGTTACAAATACAATATCCATTCCTCTAATTTTTAAAACATTATCGTATTCTATTTCAGGAAATATTAATTGTTCTTTAATTCCTAATGTATAGTTTCCGTGTCCATCAAAAGAATGATTTGAAATTCCTCTAAAGTCCCTTACACGAGGAAGGGCAACTTTAATTAATTTTTCCATAAAGTCATACATGTTTTCCCCACGTAGTGTTACTTTAACACCAATGGTTTGTCCTTCTCTTAGTTTGAATCCAGCAATGGATTTACGTGCTCTTGTTACAACTGGTTTTTGTCCTGTGATTGCTTCTAAATCTTTTAGGGCAGCATCAATATATTTATCTTCATGAGACCCTTCTCCAACACCCATGTTGATTACAATTTTATCTAATTTTGGAACTTGCATTATTGTTTTGTAGTTATGTTCTTTCATTAGGTTTGAAATAATTTCTTTATTATATAATTCTTTTAAAGTACTCATCTATTTCACCTATTCATCTTTCTTTGCTTCTTTTTTTGAAGATTTATCTTCCTTTTTAGAAGCTTTCTTTGCTGTTTTTTCTATTACTTTTACGTTAGATACGTGTAGGGGAGCAGCCACTTCAATGATGCCTCCATTTTCGTTATTGTTCGTAGGTTTTTGGTGTTTTTTTACGATGTTGATACCTTCTACAACAACTTTGTCTTGTTTTTTTAATGTTTTAATAACAGACCCTGTTTTTCCTTTGTCTTTTCCAGCTATTATTTTAACATTATCGCCAACTTTAACTTTCATCGTACACCTCCTATAAAACCTCAGGTGCTAGAGATACAATTTTTGCAAAATCTTTTTCTCTTAATTCTCTAGCAACTGGTCCTAATACTCTTGTTCCTACTGGTGTCTTATCATCTTTAATGATTACACAAGCGTTATCATCAAATTTGATGTAAGAACCATCTTTTCTTTTTACTCCTTGTACGCTTCTAACAATTACAGCTTTTACTACTTTTCCTTTTTTCAAATTCGAATTCGGAATGGCTTTTTTAACAGTTCCTACAACGATATCTCCAATGTTTCCAAATTTTCTTGTTGAACCACCTAGTACACGAATTACTAAAAGTTCTCTTGCACCAGTGTTATCGGCAACTTTTAATCTTGTTTCTTGTTGAACCATAAAATTACCTCCTAAAGAATTACAGCTTCGATTAAAACTTCTACAAGTTCATATCTTTTTGTTTTAGATAGAGGTCTTGTACTTCTAATTCTTACTGTATCTCCTTCTTTTGCTTTATTTGCTTCATCATGGGCTGTGTATTTTTTGCTGGATTTTACTCTCTTTTTATATAGAGGGTGACTTTTGTAAGTTTCTACTAGCACAGTAATTGTTTTGTCGTTTTTAGCACTTACAACTCTACCAACTAATTCTTGTCTTTTTTCCATTATTCGTTTCCTCCTGTGCTATTTTCTTTTTTTCTACTGTTTAATACAGTAAGCATTCTTGCAACATCTTTTCTTAGTTCTTTTATTTTTGAAGGTTTTTCAAGTGAACCTGTTGCATTTTTTACACGTAAGTTTAGTAATTCTTTTTTAGAATCTCTTACTTTTGCTTCGATTTCTTCGTTTGTTAATTTTTCAATTTCACTAACTTTCACTTGGTACATCCTCCTTTTTTACAAACTTTGTTGTAATTGGTAGTTTATGAGAGGCAAGTCTTAATGCTTCACGAGCGATTTCTTCTGATACACCGCTGATTTCAAACATTATTTTTCCTTCTTTTACTACTGCTACCCATTCTTCAACGTTACCTTTACCTTTTCCTTGTCTGGTTTCTAAAGGTTTTTTAGTAATAGCTAAGTGTGGGAAAATGTTAATAAATACTTTTCCGCCACGTTTCATGTAACGAGTCATAGCGATACGAGCAGCTTCTATTTGGCGAGCCGTTATCCAAGAACCTTCTTTAGCCATCAAGCCATATTCACCAAAATGTAATTCTGTATTTCCTTTGGCATGTCCATCATAAGTAAGTCTATGTGGTTTTCTATATTTAGTTCTTTTTGGCATTAACATTGCTGTCACTCTCCTTTTTTGCATTTTTTGTAGGAAGAATTTCACCTTTGTATATCCAAACTTTTACACCAATTTTTCCATAAGTTGTGTCTGCTTCACTGTGTGCATAATCAATGTCTGCACGTAATGTGTGAAGAGGAACTGTTCCTTCTGTATATCCTTCTGTTCTTGCCATTTCAGCTCCAGCAAGACGTCCTGATACAGAAGTTTTGATTCCTTTTGCTCCGGCTTTCATTGTATTTCTAAGTGCTCTTTTTTGGGCACTTCTAAATGGAGCACGATTTTCAATTTGAGTCGCAATATTATCCGCTACTAATTTTGCAACTAAATCTGGATTTTTAACTTCTACAATGGAAATGTATACTTCTTCTCCAACGTATTTTGATAATGATTTTCTTAATTTTTCTATATCTTCTCCACCACGACCGATGATAACACCAGGTTTAGCAGTGTTGATTGTTACTTCACATTTATCTTTTTTTCTTTCAATAATTACTGAGGCAACGGCTGCATCTTTTAGATTTTTCTTGATGTATTCACGAATTTTGATATCTTTATTTAAAGTTGTACCAAATTCATTCTTTTTTGCATACCATTTAGAATCCCAATCTTTATTGACTCCAAGTCTGTATCCTATTGGATTTACTTTTTGTCCCATCTATTTTGCCTCCTTACCATCACTTACTTTTACAGTAATATGACTTGTTCTTTTGTCTCTTCTGTCAATGTTTCCACGACTTGCAAATTTTATTCTTTTGTAAACTGGTCCTGGATTAATGTAGCATTCGCTAACAACTAAGTCTGTTTCGTTCGCTCCACCATTGTTTACTGCGTTTGCAACGGCACTTTTAAGTACTTTGCTAATCAAACGACTTGCTTTTGTGTTTGTCGTTTCTAAAATAGCTTCTGCTGTAGTTACATCTTTTCCTCTTATAAGGTCAAGAGTCATTCTTGCTTTTCTTGGTGCAATCATTGCACTTTTGTGTATTGCGTAGTATTCCATTTCTTAACCTCCTACTTTTGTCCTGCGTGTCCGCCGAACTTACGAGTAGCCGCGAACTCTCCTAATTTGTGACCAACCATTTCTTCTGTTACATAAACAGGAATAAATTCTTTTCCATTATGTACAGCAAATGTATGTCCTACAAAATCTGGGTAGATTGTTGAACGACGAGAATATGTTTTAATCACTTCTTTTTTATTGTTCTTATTTAATTCTTGTACTTTTTTTAATAGTCTTTCAAAAACATAAGGACCTTTTTTTAAACTTCTTGCCATAATTTGCACCTACTTTTTCTTTCTACTAACAATAAGTTTGTTAGAAGCTTTTTTATTTTTTCTTGTTTTGTATCCAAGTGCTGGTTTACCCCAAGGAGTAACTGGTGTTTTACGTCCTACTGGAGCACGACCTTCACCACCACCATGAGGGTGGTCATTAGGGTTCATGACAGAACCACGGTTTGTAGGTTTGATACCCATATGTCTAGTTCTTCCAGCTTTTCCAATGTTTACTAGTTCGTAATCTTCATTTCCAACTACACCAATCGTTGCTATACAAGTTCCAAGAATTTTTCTTGTTTCTCCTGATTGAAGTCTTACAAGTACGTATTTTCCTTCACGACCAAGGATTTGAGCACTAGCCCCTGCACTACGACAAAGTTCTGCACCTTTTCCTGGTTTTAGTTCGATACAATGAATGACTGTACCTACTGGAATATTTTCAAGTGGAAGAGCATTTCCCACTTTGATATCGGCAGAAGGACCTGCTTCAATGATGCTTCCAACGGTTAAATCTTTTGGAGCAATAATGTATCTTTTTTCACCATCTTTGTAATTGATTAATGCAATGTTTGCACTACGATTTGGGTCATATTCGATTGTAGCAACACGTCCTGGAACGCCAATTTTATTTCTTTTGAAATCGATTAATCTATATCTTTGTTTTGCTCCACCACCAATGTGACGAACAGTTAGTTTTCCTTGGTTGTTTCTTCCTCCTGTTTTTGTCTTTTTGGTAGTTAACGTTTTAAGAGGTTTACTTGCTGTAATTTCTTCGTTTTTAAGTGTAGACATTCCCCTACGACCATTTGTCGTTGGTTTGTATTTTTTTATTGCCATAAGTATCCTCCTTTATTATAGGTCAATCGTTTCGCCGCTTTTTAACGTAACGATTGCTTTCTTATAAGTTTTGGTTTTTCCAGTGTATTTTCCAACTCTTCTATCTTTTGGTTTTGTAATAAGAGTATTAATCTTTTCTACATGAACTCCAAATTGATTTTCGATGGTTTTTTTGATTTGTGTTTTTGTTGCACTTTTTGCTACTTTAAATGTATAAATACCTTTTCCGGCATTATAGGCGCTTTTTTCGGTAACAACAGGTGCAAAGATGATATCGGGGTTAGTCATTTTTTAGTACCTCCTCAATGTAGCGAACTGCTGCTTCATCGCATACTAGATAATCTGCATTTACGATATCGTAACAGTTGATTTCGTTTGCAAGTATCGCATAAGTGTAACCTAGATTTCTGGTTGCCATGTAAAGGTTTTCATTATCTTCTTTGGTTACAAATAATACTTTACCGTTTAGATTTAATGCATCTAATACATTTTTAATTTCTTTTGTTTTTAGTGTTTCTAAATTGATATTATCCATTACTACTAAGTTTTTCTCTTTTAATTTATAAGTTAGAGCGCTTTTAAGAGCAAGTACTCTTTCTTTTTTATTGATTTTAAATGTGTAGTCTCTTGGAACAACTCCTAAAGCTATTCCTCCACCACGCCATACTGGTGAACGATTTGAACCAGCTCTAGCACGACCAGTTCCTTTTTGTTTCCAAGGTTTTCTTCCTCCTCCAGAAACTTCGCTTCTTGTTTTTGTTTTCGCAGTTCCTTGGCGAGTGGCATCTAGTTGTAAGCGAATCATTTGTTTTAAGCAATTATCATTAGTTTCAATTTTCCAAATGGAATCACTTATTGTGATGTCTTTAAGTTTTTCACCTTTACTATTTTTAAGTTCTACTTTAGCCATATTTTTCCCTCCAATAAGTGTCCTAGTTTTCTTCTACTATTTCTTCAGTAGTTTCTTCTGTAGATTCTTCTTCTGCTACTTCATTTGCTTTTTCTACTTCAGGAGTTTCTTCTACAGTTGTTTCTACAACTTCATCTACTACTGTTTCTTCTTCGTAAGAAATAATTTCAAATTCTTGTTTTTTGCCATTATTTTTTACAGCTGTTTTAATTAAAACTAATGAATTTTTTGGCCCTGGAATATTTCCACTAACCAAAATATAATTTTCTTCCGCATTTACTTCTACGATTTGTAAATTTTGAATTGTAATGGTCTCATTTCCCATATGTCCTGGTAATTTTTTACCTTTTAGAACTCTTTTTGGTAACATTGTACCCATTGAACCTGGTCCTCTATGATAATGAGAGCCATGTCCCATTGGACCACGATTTTGGTTATGTCTTTTGATAACACCTTGGAAACCTTTTCCTTTTGATGTACCTGTAACATCTACAACTTCTCCCACTTCAAATACACTTGCATCTAAAGTTTGGCCAATTGTATATTCTCCATCTACATTTCTTAATTCTTTTAAGAAGCGCTTAGGTGTTGTATTTGCTTTTTTAGCATGCCCTATTTCTTGTCTAGTGGCATTTTTTTCTTTTTTGTCTACTACGCCAAGTTGAATTGCACTGTATCCATCAGATTCAACAGTCTTCACTTGCATTACAGTATTTGGAGTAATTTCTACTACTGTAACAGGAATTAGTTTTCCATCTTTTGAAAATACTTGTGTCATTCCAATTTTGCGTCCTAAGATTCCTTTCATATTTTCTTTCCTTCCTTTAATTATAATTTGATATCGATGTCTACACCACTTGGTATGTCTAAGTGTGTTAAAGCATCAATGATTTCTTTACTAGGTTCTAGTATATCGATAAGTCTTTTGTGTGTACGACTTTCAAATTGTTCTCTAGAATCTTTGTATTTATGAACTGCTCTTAATACTGTTATTTTTTCAATTTCAGTAGGAAGAGGGATTGGTCCACTAACACGTCCTCCTAGTCTTTTTACGGTTTCTACAATTTTTCCAGCAGCTAAATCCAATATTTTATTGTCATAAGCTCTTAAATTGATACGTACTTTGTTTTTTGACATATTCTATTGTCTCCTTTCGCCTATATCTAGTATAGACTAGCTCCGTACAAATTCCCTGATTTTTCTAAATATTGTTTTAACAACTCCACCTAGTGTATCAGCAACCTCGCACATCCAAGCTGTCATACAGATTCCATTTTAACACTATATAATATGAAATGCAAGCAGAAATTATTGCAAATTTTTTGCTTTTTCCTATAAAATTTTACATTACTTCCGCTGCAAGCAGCGGAAGACCCATAATCTATGATGCAGAAACAATAATAGAAAACCAAAACGAATTTACA
>CARMXJ010000033.1 GCA_949025205.1 uncultured Bacilli bacterium
AAATAAAAAAGAAACTGTCTAGAAATTAATCATTTAATTTCCGGACAGCCCCTTTAAATGTTTTCTTTTACTTCCATGATAACGGGTAAGATAATAGGGTGTCTGCCTGTTAATTCACTAATAAATGGATGTAATTCTAAAATAATTTGGTTTTTTAAATCTGTATAATTGTAGTTATTGTGTTCTAAAGTATTGTTTACAATGTGCGTTACTTTTCTTTCAATTTGATTGATTAACTCTCCGTTTTCATTTACCATAACAAATCCTCGTGTTGTAACATTTGGTTTTATTAGTAATTTTTTGGTAAAGGGGTTTATATTTAAAATAGTAAGTAGAATTCCATCGTTACTCATCAGTTTTCTATCTTTTATAACAACGCTTCCAATATCCCCGATACGAGAACCATCCACATAAATATCTCCAGCTTGTACAGCTTCTCCTCTATGAATGCCATCTTTGTCTAAAATAAGAGTGTCTCCGTTTTTGCAGATAAAAATATTTTCTTTTGGAATACCACAAGAAGCACCAAGTTCTGCATGTTTTTTAAGCATTCTATATTCTCCGTGACAAGGCATAAAGTATTCTGGTTTGATTAAACGAAGCATTAATTTTTGTTCTTCCTGTTTTCCGTGTCCAGAAGCATGGATGTCACTAAATTCACTGTTTGTAAATACTTGGACTCCTTTTAAATAAAGTTTATTAATAATTCTATTTACACTGCTTGCATTTCCAGGAATCGGATTTGAAGAGAATACCACTAAGTCATCTGGCATTAATGTAATTTGTTTATGAACACCATTTGCGATTCTTGATAAAGCTGCAAGAGGTTCTCCTTGGGAACCTGTACATAAAATACAGACTTCGTTTTTCTTTAGGCTTTTGGCTTTATTATAATCAATAATAATGGTTTTATCTTCAATTAAACCGTTGTTCATTGCTAGTTCAATGTTTGTTTCCATAGAACGACCGAATACAACAATTTTACGGTTGTGTCTTTTACAAGTTTCAATGATGTGTTTGATACGGTAGATATTGGATGCAAATGTGGCAATGATAATACGAGCAGGGTGTTTGCTTACGACACTTTCTAAAGCTTCATCTACATTGCTTTCACTTGTTGAAAAACCGGGAGATAAAGCATTGGTACTATCGCTCATTAATATCTTTACACCACGTTCACTAATTCTTGCCATTTTGTGTAAATCAGCAGCTGGTCCAATGGGTGTCAAATCGAATTTAAAGTCTCCTGTTTCAAAAATAGTCCCATTCGGCGTATGAATGGCAATGGCAAAAGAATCGGGAATGGAATGGGTCGTATTTACAAATTCAAGTTCAAAATGTTTTGTTTTTATTTTTGTTTCACTATTAATGATTTCCATTTCTTGGTATTTGATGTTATGTTCTACTAATTTTTTATTTATTAAATCTGCTGCAATTTTAGGAGCATAAATTTTGGGAACACGAATACTTTGTAAAAGGTAAGGAATACCTCCAATGTGATCTTCGTGTCCATGGGTAATAACAAGACCTACAATTTTATCTTCGTTTTGTTTTAAATAGGTAAAATCTTGAATTACAGCATCGACTCCTAGTAAATCATCCGTTGGAAACATAACGCCAGCATCTATAATTAAAATTTCATTTTTGTGGGTCACAACATACATATTTTTTCCCACTTCGCCTAAACCACCTAGGGCAGTGATAGACGTACTTGTACTATCTTCTTTCATCATTCATTTTCCTTTCAAATAAAAAAATAAAGTTTTTTCTTGGTTCCCATTATAACGCAAATTTGTTTTCTTGTCTACTATTATGTGGTATACTTTTAGTATGGTGATTAAGATGAAAAATAAAAAGAAAGGTTTTACTTTAGTAGAACTTTTAGCTGTTATTGTGGTATTAGCAGTTGTTATTATGCTAGCAAGTCGAAGTGTTTTTAGAATTGTACGCAACACCCAAGAACAAACTTCTTTTGAAATGCGCGAAAATGCCAAAGATGCAGCACTTACTTATTCTTTTAACCATTTTCATTTGACAAAATGTAGTGTGGCATTTTCAAAAGAAATGTACGAGGATAACAATACAAGTCATTTAAATACTGCTGCAAATGCTTCTTGCATCGGACGTGTGACCATAAAAGATTTAAAGGAAGAAGGGCTATTTGAAGACAATCATGGATACTGTAAGGAAGATGATGTTATCATCATTTATCGTTATACAGATACTTATGGAAATGGTGAATATAAAGCATACGCAAATGATAGAACTTGTACAAATTAGAAATGGGGAATTGGAATGGGAATATTTGATAAATTAAAAAAAATAGTAAGTACAAAATCTGTTCCTAAAGAAACAGAAGAGTTATATGATGCAGGTCTAAAAAAAACAAGGGAAGAATTTGTTTCTAAATTAAGCATGCTAGGCATTAAATATACACGTGTTAGTGATGCTTATTTTGAAGAATTGGAAGATTTGCTCATTTCAGCAGATATTGGAGTAAATACCGTTTTTTCTTTTTTAGAACGATTAAAAGATAGAGTAAAAAAAGAAAAGATAGAAGATACTAAAAATTTAACGGAAGTTATTGTAGATGAACTTTTTATTATTTATGTTAACAATGAATCTTTGACAACCAAAATTAATATAGAAGAAAATGGCCCTACGGTTATTTTAATGGTAGGAGTAAACGGAGTGGGAAAAACCACAACGATTGCAAAACTTGCATATAAGTATAAAAACATAGGAAAAAAAGTGATGATGATAGCGGGAGATACTTTTAGAGCAGGAGCAGTAGAACAACTAAAAATTTGGGCGGATAAAACGGATTCTTTGTTTTATGGTCGCGACAATACAGACCCTGCTGGAGTCATTTATGATGGACTTGAAATGGCTAAACAAGAAAACGCTGATATCGTTTTAATCGATACCGCAGGAAGATTACAAAATAAAGTGAATTTAATGAAAGAACTTGAGAAAATAAATAAAGTTATTGATCGTATTATTCCAGGAGCACCTCATGAAACGCTTTTGGTAATTGATGCTGCAACTGGACAAAATGGGATTATGCAAGCAATATCATTTAAAGAGATTACCAATATTACAGGAATTGTATTAACAAAATTAGATGGAACGGCTAAGGGAGGTATTGTTCTAGCCATTAAAGAAGCGGTGGATATTCCGGTTAAGTTTGTAGGTCTAGGGGAGGGTATGTCGGATTTACAAACGTTTGATATAGAAGAATACATTTATGGTTTATTTAAGGATTTGATGTGATGAATCGAACAGATGAATATATTTATTATAATGAACTTTATGATTTGTATGGCAATTTGTTAAATGAACGTGAACAAGAAATTTATCATTTGTTTTACGAAGAAGATTTATCTTTACAAGAAATAGCAGAAAATCGTAATGTGAGTAAAAGTGCTATTGGAAATGCCATTACTACGATTAATAAAAAATTAGATGGTTATGAAGAAAAATTAGCGTTTTTAAAAAAGATGCATTCTTTAAAAGAAGTTGTTTTAGAAGTTGCAGATGACCGTTTAAAAGAAAAAATACTAAAAATAATAAATAATGATTGAATAAAATAAGAGTTTTTGTTATGCTTTATTTAGCAAAAGAAATTTGCATAAAATGAAAAAGGGAAATTTAACATTTGCGTAATTATGTACTTCCCTATATAGTTTGGGTGCACACAACTCTAGCATAAGGATTGTGTGCTTTTCTCTTACAGAGAAATTAAATTAATGCTAAGAATAGCAGAGTTAAGTTAAGAAGATAATAAGTATAAGTAAGCCAATTAATAAATCAGTTCTTCTCCTATTATCAGCCCCTTTCTTTCTTTTAGAAAGTAGGCAAGTACACAATCTGTTAAATTTCCAAATGTATCATGCAAAAAAAGGAAAAAAATAGAAAATAACCGTTTTTTTAAAAGGGGATAAGAAAATGACTTTAATGCTTGCAAAAAGCCTTATTTTCTTTTAGATTAACGAAAAATACCAAGGATTTAAGAAATAATAGTAGATTTTGTTGTTTGCATTCAAAAAATAAGAAAGCATGATATAATAACAAAAGAAGAAGGTGATGCGAAATGTTTGAATACATGGGAGATAGACTTACAAAAGCCATTAAGAATATTCGTGGCATGGGTCGTATTACAGAAGAAAATATTGGAGATGCTCTGCGGGAAATTAGAATGGCTCTTTTAGAAGCTGATGTTAACTATGTTGTAGTAAAAGAATTTATTGCAAGTATTAAAGAAAAAGCATTAGGGATGGAAGTAGGAAAAAGCCTAAAACCAGATGAGTTATTTATAAAGCTTGTAAAAGATGAACTTGTAAGTTTGCTTGGAGGAGATTTTGTTCCTTTAGAAACAAGTAAAAATCCAACCATTTTAATGCTAGTAGGGTTACAAGGAAGTGGTAAAACTACAACTGCTGGAAAACTTGCTAATTTTTTAAGAAAGAAACACGCGAAAAATCCACTTCTTGTTGCATGTGATATTTATAGACCGGCTGCTATAGAACAACTAGAGACGATTGGAAAAAGTTTGGGAATAGAAGTATTTTCAGAAGGTCATGAAAATCCAGTTAAAATTGTTCTTGATGCCCTAGATTTTGCAAAAGAAAAAAAATGTGATTATGTTATCATTGATACAGCAGGACGTTTACAAATTGATGAAGCATTAATGCAAGAATTAAAAGATATTTCAAGTACAGTAAATCCTCATGAAACGATTTTAGTAATTGATGCGATGATGGGGCAAGATGCCATTAATGTGATTAACGGATTTAATGATGCTCTTTCCTTAACAGGAACAATCCTTACTAAATTAGATGGAAATACCAAAGGTGGAGTTGCACTATCTGTAAGACATTTAACAAATATTCCCATTAAATTTGTAGGAGATAGTGAAAAATTAGATGGTTTATCGGAATTCTTTCCAGAACGGATGGCCAATCGAATTTTAGATATGGGCGATATTTTATCGATTGCAGATAAAGTTACGGATATTATTAGTGAAGAAGAAGCGTTAGATACAGCGAAAAAAATGAAAAAAGGAACGTTTGATTTGGAAGACTTCTTGGCCACTTTAAAACAAATCAAAAAATTAGGACCTTTAGAAAATATTTTGAAAATGCTTCCACAAGCAAGAAAAATGGGCATTAATAATGTTAATATTGACCCCAAAGATATGGCACATGTCGAAGCGATAATTTTATCGATGACTCCTTACGAAAGGCGTCATCCGGATATTTTAAAAGCAACAAGAAAGCAAAGAATTGCAAAAGGCAGCGGTAGAAGTGTGGAGGAAGTAAATCGACTTTTAAAACAATTTGAAGAAATGAAAAAAATGATGAAAATGGTTAGTTCTGGAAATATGAAAATGCCATTTTAAAAAGAATTGGAGGAGATTAAAGCAAATAATATAAGAGAAATCCTAAAAAGAGAAGGATTTGAGGAAAAAGATTTTACCTTTTATGGAGAGGAAATTGCCAAAGTAAAGGATTTAAATAAAAAGAAAGAGCGTGGCAAACTCGTTTTGGTTACTTCTACTAGCCCAACAAAATACGGAGAGGGGAAAACAACTTTAGCCATTAGTTTAAACGATGCTTTAAACCGAATTGGCAAAAAAAGTGTTGTTGTATTACGTGAGCCCTCTTTAGGACCTGTTTTTGGAATGAAAGGAGGAGCTACTGGGGGAGGTTGTGCTTGTATTCTTCCAGAAGATGAGATTAACCTTCATTTTACGGGAGATATTCATGCCATTACGACAGCTAATAATTTACTGGCTGCTATTGTGGATAATCACATTTTTCAAGGGAATGAACTAAATATTAATCCTGAAAGGATATGCCATGAAAGATGTCTAGATTTAAATGATAGAAGCTTACGAAATGTCGTAATAAATGGCGTTACAACCCATTTTAATATTAGTACTGCTTCGGAATTTATGGCTCTTTTATGTATGAGCAAAGACGAAGAAGATTTGCGTGTTCGTATCGGCAATATTGTTGTGGGTTATACTTATCAAAACAATCCAGTTTATGCAAAAGAGTTACAATGTGTAAATGCTTTATTTAAACTCTTAAAAGATGCTATAAAACCGAATATTGTTTCTACAAAAGAACAAAATTTAGCCATTGTTCATGGTGGGCCCTTTGCTAATATTGCCCATGGAACAAATAGTGTTATTTCGACCTCTTATGCGCTTCAAAATTTTGATTATACGATTGTGGAAGCAGGTTTTGGAAGTGATATGGGAGCTTTAAAGTTTTATGATATTGTTGCGCGCACTAATCCTAGTTTTATTCCAGATGTCGTGGTTTTAAACACAACCGTTCAAAGTTTAAAACATAATGGAGATGGAAACTTAGAAAAAGGGATTGAAAATCTTTATTATCATATGAACACGATGGAGAAATATACAAATAATTTAGTTGTAGTCTTAAATCAACATGATACAGATTTAGAAAGCGAAATTTCTTTTATTCAAAAATGTGTAGAAGAAAAAGGAATTCCTTTCTGTGTAAGTAAGGGGTATTTGGAAGGAAGTAGTGGTAGTGTAAAGCTTGCAAAGCAAGTTGTGGAAGCTTCAACTAAAGAGACAAAAATCGTACATTATAGTTATGCTTTAGAAGAAGATTTGCAAACAAAAATAGAAAAATTTTGTAAAGCTAATTATGGAGCAAAAGAAGTTATTTATACCGAAAATGCTTTGGAAAAATTAAAAGTTTTTAAGAATACTTTCTTGCCAATTTGTATTGCGAAAACACAATATTCGATTACAGAAGATGCAAAAGTTTTAGGATATCCCAAAGATTTTACTATGACGGTAAAAGATATTAAACTTTTTAACGGAGCTGGTTTTGTGACTGTTTATTTTGGTGATATTCTAACGATGCCAGGGCTAAGTAAAGATGCAAATTATTTACATATGTAAAGAATAAAAATGGTGTTTTATCATAAGCACCATTTTTTTTGTGGCATAAAATAGACTAGAAAGGAAATGGTATTATGAAAAATAGTCGTTGTATGGATACAAGTATGTTTCCTGAAGCTAATGCAACTGCTACTGAAACAAATATGAATGTTGAAATGAATATGGGAATGCCAGGAATGATGGGAATGGGATGTCCTTGTCAACCTCAAACTATGATGTGTCCTCCCGTTATGGAATGTCCTCAAGTTAGATGTTGTCATAGAGTAATTAATTATGAAGTGCCTCATATTATTCCTTGTCATACTAAAATGATTAATCATCATGTATATAGACATACATATCAACCATGTTTTAGTTATTCAGAAGAAGACGAATGTTCTGAAATTTATGACCAAAAATGTTGTTAAAAGTCTCGAATTATCGAGATTTTTTCTTTTCTTATATTGTGTTTATTTGTCGAAAAATGATATATTTTGTCTTTTGTTCTATATAAAAAAATGTTATAATACATTTTAAGGTGATGGTAGTGAAAAATAAAGGTTATACAATTCCAGAATTAATTGTAGTTATTGTTGTAGTAGGAATTTTTTCTGTAATAGCAATTAATAAAGCTAGTTATGCTTTTGTAGATACAGATGCTATTGGAGAGCAAACCGAAAAAATGATTTTAATTAAAAGTGCTACGGCTTATGCAAATAGTATTAAAGAAGAGTTAAAAAGCGATGTAGATCGATATATTATTGGAAGAGATTTGGTAGAAGCAGATTATTTGATAGATGATGATCATATTTATACAAATGTCAAAATAAAATTAAGTTATCATAGTGATACAGATACTGTTTCTGTAGATATTTTGGATTAATATGGCAATTACAAAGACAAATTTTATTAATTTTACGAGATGTCCTAGGTATGCCAGTTTAGCGGAGATAAAAAAAGAAAAATTAGATGCCGATATTAGTTATAAAGACTATAAGCAAGAAGAATTACAAGAAAATTTAAGTGAAATTGTTGGTTCTATGTATGAAATGAATGAAGAAACAGGAGAAGAAACAGATTTAGTAGATAAAGTAAATCGCCAGTTAGAAGCAATGATGGATTATTATAAGATTGTAGAAGTTGAAGCGGGACGAATTAGTGAAAAAACATTTGGCGGAAAATCGATTTTTGCAGAAAAAACACAAGATCAAGAGTGTTTTGATTTTTCTATGCATGGTATTAAATATATGTGTTATGTAGATATTTATAATGAAAATGAAAATGGAATTAATATCATTGAAGTTAAATCTACTACAAGTAAAAAATACATGGAACTTATGGCTGGACATAAAAGGTGTGACAAGTATTCGATTTGGGAGAGAATAAATAATATTAATTATTTAAAAGGAGAACTTCCTGGATTTGACTTGGAATCAGAGATGCCTTTAAAGGATTATGAAAAACAGAAAGCTAAGTTTTTTGATCGATATCGTTTAGGACAGTATATTTATGATCTAGCTGTACAAAGGTATTTTATTGAACATGAATATAAAAGTACGCATACAGAAGAAAAACTAAAAAAATTCCATTATTATTTGGGTGTTTTAAATGCGGATTATATTTTTGATGGAACGTATGAAAATGGAAAGCCTGTTTATAATGTAGATGCTAGTGAAAATGAACTGATTACCTTTTTTGATATGACTAAAGTTACCGAAGAATATCAAAGGTATGTGGATGCTGATAGAGAAAAATTAGAACGTTATTTAAATGATTTAGACGCTTCCCCTTGTCCTTTAGGGGATTATTGTGGGTATAAAAAACAAAGCGGTTGTAAATTTTTTAATCCGATTTGTGGGCGTATGATACCTCCTAAAAATTCGAGTCTTTCTTATATTCATAATGGATTTGGGTTTGTAAGAGAAGATGGTACTCGTATCAAGGGATTAGATCTTATTAATGAAGGGTATTTAAATATGCTTGATATTCCCGAAGCATGGATTACGAAAAGATCTCATCAATTACAAAGAGAAAGTTTGGAATTTGGGACAGTTTATGTAGATAAGGAAAAGATCCAAGATGGTCTAAAACAATTACAATATCCGATATACCACTTGGATTTTGAAACAATGCCTTGTCCAGTTCCAAGATTTCGAGGAGAATGGCCTTATATTCAGTCGCCTTTTGAGTTTAGTTTGCATATTGAACGTGAGCCGGGTGTTTGTGATAAGGAAGCGGATAACATTGTATTTCTTGCTAAAACGCATGGGGATGAACGAGAAGATATGATAAAGTTGATGCTTAAATATATGAATCCAGATGAGGGGACTTTGTTTGCACAAAATGTTGCTTTTGAAAAAGGAAGAATAAAGGAAATGGCCAAGATTTTTCCAGAGTATCGAGTACCTTTGATGAAACTTTATGACAGAGGTTTTGATTTGCTTTGGCTTGTCAATACGAATTCTAAAATGTATATGGATTTAGGGTATGATGAAGAAAGAGCCAAAACGTTTAATTTTTATGATAAGAGGTTAAGTGGATCTTTTTCTATCAAAAAAACGTTGCCTGTTTTTAGTGATTTAAGATACGATAATTTGGTTGTAAAAAATGGAACGGAAGCTATTGTTGAATATGCAAATTATGAGAAGATGAGCAAGGAAGAATATGCTTTAAAATACCAAGCATTGATTATTTATTGTCAACAAGATACATGGGCGATGGTAGAAATTTTAAATGCTTTACGAGAACTTGTAAAAGATTTGTCAAAAAATGGTGAAAATGTTGTCATGTTTACATGATGTTTAGTATTATAGTATTGTAAGGATGTGATTACAGTGTTATACCCATCAATTGATAAATTATTAAATATAGTAGATTCGAAGTACAAGCTTGTACATGTTGCTTCTATTCGAAGTAAACAAATGAGCGAGAATGATCATTATCAAATGAAAGAAAATGAATACTATAATAAAAAGGAACTAGGTCGTGCTTTAGAAGAAGTAGAAAAAGGGTTAATAACTTTAAAAGAAAAGGAAAGTTAAAATTTTTTTCGAAAAGTACTTGCGAAATAAAAATGGTTATGTTATCATAATCTTGTTCTTTTGGGGAATTAGCTCAGCTGGCTAGAGCACCACGTTTGCACCGTGGGGGTCAAGGGTTCGAATCCCTTATTCTCCACCAGATTGATAAAAAACTCGAACTTCGAGTTAAAATATGGAAACGTACTTGATAAAGGTACGTTTTTATGTTATTATGAATGTGTCAAGGGAACTTGCATAAAATAAAAAAGGGAATACTTAACCTTTCCATGTTGAGTGTTCGCCAAAAGTTTGGTTAGCACTTAATCTACTGAAATGAAAAGTAAATTGAGTGCTTTTTTCTTATTGTAGATTACTATTTTACAAAAGTAAAAAGTAAGGCTATAAGTAAGAAGATAATTAGAATAAGAGAAAGAATCAAAAAATCTTTCTTATGCATATCATCAGCCTCCTTTCTTACGAAAGTGGCAAGCACTCAACGATTAAATATTCCTATAAATAGTTTAACAAACGTTTGTTTTTTATACAATGATTTTATGATAGTAATATGATAATTTTGAAACATATATAATATGGTAATTAACCTAGAATTTAAAGGAGTTTTAATAATGAATAATAAAATAGTAGTTAAAAATTTAAATAATATAGAACCAAAGTATAAAAATGAGCATGGATATGAGTTTAATAAATATGAAGTTACAAAAAGAAAAGATTTTAGCCAAGCTTATGTTTGTTTTTATGAAATTATGCCGGGGAAATCTGCTTATCCTAAACATTATCATTCCTATAATACTGAATGTTTTTACATAATTAATGGTTCTGGTATTATAGAAACTATTGATTCTAAATTTATGGTAAAAAGTGGTGATATAATCGTATTTCCTTGTGGAGAAAATGGGATTCATAAATTAATTAATACATCCAGTAGTGACAAATTATTATATATTGATTTTGATACAACTAATTCACCTGATATTATTCATTATGTAGATTCTAATAAAATTGGAATTATTGAACACAATATTTCAAGTACATTTTTTAAAAATACTGATAATGTTGATTATTATGAAGGAGAAAAATAAAAATTAGAATTTTTCTTTTGGTAAATTTAGTATAGGAGTGGTTCATGTGTTACGTGAAGATGAATTTAAAATATTGGTTGGTGGATACTTCGGAATTGAGGAGATAGATGAATATAAACTAAAGGTGTATGTATTACAAGAAATAGAAGAATATCTAAAGAACTTTATTTTAGAAAATCCAATCCAAAATTTTGATTATAGAAAAGAAGCAGAAAAAATAAAAGAGGAACTTCCTTTAAAAAGAAAATTACAAGATAGTTTACTTGCATTAAGAAAAATAGATGGACCACTTGATTTAATTTTGTTAATTAAAAATAAAATGAATGATTTAGATTAAATTTTTGTTAAGCTGTATAATAATTAAAATAATGGAGGATTTTTATGGAGAAGTTTTTTGAATCGTTATGTTGGAATATAACTGGAAAATGCAATGAAGATTGTAAGTTTTGTTATCGAAGAAAATGCATGGATAATACCTTAGAAGAAAATATAAAAATATTTGATAATCTATCAAAAAATCCAATTAAAAAAATATCTTTTTGTGGAGGAGAACCGCTTTTATATACGGATTTGTTTGCACTTGTCAAATACATTCGAAATAAATTTCCTAACATCAAATTGTCTATTACAACAAATGGAAAATGTATAGATGATTCGATATTAGAACAAATATTTACTTATTTTGATTGGATTTCGTTTCCCATAGATAGTTCAAATGCAGAAATGAATGCATATATAGGGCGTGGGTATAATCACCTTCCTAAAATTATTCATCTGTTAGAAAAGTGTAATAATCAAATTCATATAAAAATAAATACGGTTGTTACTAAGGTAAATAAAGAAGATATCCAAAATATCTATCGAATTATTTCTGCATATCACATAGATAGATGGAAAATATTTCGCTTTTTTCCAATAAGAGATGCAAAACGTTATCAAGATTTATTTTATTTAAATCAGTTTGAAGCAAGTCAAGTTCAAAATTTTATACAAACGTTAAATAAAGAGAGTTGTTTTTCTATAGAATATAATGATTTTGAAGGAAAACCTTCTTGTTTTAGTATTCAGCCGAATGGGACCATTGAAAATAGTGAAAATGAAGTTATAGGAAATGCTTTAGAAGATGATATTTTAGGGATAAAAAGATTAGAATTAGTGAAATATCAAAAAACGAGCTATTAAAGAAAGTAAAAAATAGAAAAGATCCTCTAGTAATTGTTATAAAATGTGCTATATTGTTTGTAGGTGAAATGTATGGAAAAAAATTTAACACAAATTCAAAAAGAAGTAGATCATTGGGTACAACAATATGAAAAACCATATTTTAGTCCGCTTTCTATGATGGCAGCTTTGATGGAGGAAGTGGGAGAAGTAGCTCGTGTGATGAATATTAAGTATGGAGATAAGCCAGCTAAAGGGAAAGAAGATTTAATGAATTTGCAAGAAGAAATAGGAGATGTTTTATTTAGTCTTGTTTGTATTGCAAACTCGGAAGGATTTTCATTAAATGATGCTTATCTACAAAAGATAGAAAAATTAAATAATCGAGATAGTAGTCGTTTTAAAAAGAAAGAAGAGAAATAAATTTGAAAAGGCTTATTGTTTTTGGCTGTCTTTTTTTATTCTTTCTTTTTTTCTTATTGTATCATTTTCAAATTATTCCTCATAAAAGTTATGATAATTCCTATTTTCAAATTCCTACATATGTAAGTGGTGTTGATAAAGATAGGGATGGAGTAGATGACCAAACAGATATTTTATTAAATGTACGAGAATATATTTCTACAAAACCAAAGTATAAAAGTAAATATTATGCTTCTGGTTATCCAGATGATGGTTATGGCGTTTGTACGGATGTGGTAGCAAATGGTTTATTACATGCAGGGTATGATTTAATGGAGTTAGTGAACCAAGATATATTAGAACATAAAGAAAAATATAATATTTCGGTTGTGGATAAAAAAATTGATTTTCGAAGAGTGGTAAACTTAAATGTATATTTTAAAAGGCATGCCATTTCTTTAACAACGGATATATCTGATATCTTTATGTGGCAAGGCGGAGATATTGTGGTATTTGAGAGTCATATTGGGATTGTTTCAGATAAAAGAAATAAAAAAGGAATTCCATTTGTCATTCATCATGCTAGTCCTTACCAAGTGCATTATGAAGAGGATATATTAGAACAAAGAGACGATATAGTTGGTCATTACCGAATAAGCTGATATTTGACATAGTAAAGAAAAGATTGTATACTAGCAGACCAAAAGAGGGGATTTTATGGATAAAAGTTATACAAATGCCAAACAGCTCACTAATAGTGTTGTGTCAATCTATTTGTCTTTGGCGGAATTAGAGAAAGCTGGAAAAAAAGAAAGTCAAGAATACCAAGAACTATTAGCAATATTGCCTTTAGCAAAAGCAAATGAAAATGAATCTTATCGTACTTTTTTATCTAAGCAAGTTCATTTAAATGCAAATTATAGTGTAATTATAGTGTAATAGATGAAGAAAAATTAGAAGAAAATTATTTTGTTCCTATAAAAAAAGAAACATTAAGTGCCATTCGCGCTTTAAATAAATTGGATAAAAATCGAATATATGGACTTGATGGTATTATACTACGTAATCAAAATATTTTGGAAATGGAGATTTATTTAAACCTTAAATAAAATAGTAAGTTCCCGCTTTTTAGCAAATGGGAAATAAGTCTTAAAAACGAAATATTAGATACGATATAATAGGTCTTGTTACTTGAAGGATATGGCAATGCTGAGGAGCAACCAGAGCAGCAAGTAATGGTATACGAAAAAGGAAGCAAAATCACAAAGTTATAAAGCTTCTTTTTATTTTGTCCTTTTTTCGGAACCACCTAGCGCTAAACCTCGAGGTTTGGGGCAGAGCCCCATTATTTGAAAAAAATTAAAATTTAGTTTAAAATATATAACCATGGTTTGTTTTTTCTATATCAAAAAATACAAATCATATTTAAAATTAAATATTAGATGTACGGGGACTTAGTCGTGAAAAGATTTAAGCGCGTGCACTTTTTCTGATGCAATAAAATTCCCTATTAATACGTATTTTATCCCATATTTATTATTTTAAGAAAAAAATCAGGAAAAATCGGGACCTTAGTGTTAAAAATTTAATTCTTTATTTTTGATGGGAACTTCGAATTTAATTCAAGCAAGATTTATTTAAATGAAGCTTTCTTTTTTGAAATTGCAGAGTATTTAAAAAATGCAAAGGAAGAAGAAAGAAGTTCTTTAATTGATTTTAAATATGCTCTTTTGGCAGTATTTCCAGAGCTTGGCGAAGAAAATTTAATCTGTCCAAAAACAAATTTTGCAATGAGTGAAAAAGAAATGCATGCAGCAATGATCTATTTATTTCCTAAAGTAGAGGAATTACAAGATAAACTATTTGAAATGAAAGATAAGGATATGGATACGGAAACATTATTATGGATTTTGTATACAAAGGCTTGTATTCATTTATTACCTCCATTGTATGAAGGCGTTATATTAGGAGAGAATGGAAATGCACTTAATCTTTATGAAACGTTAGAATATTGTAAGGGCGAAAATGCAGAACAAATGAGTCGTTTGCTTGCTCTTTTAACACAATACAGAAAGACAAGATAAAAAGATTCATTTATTATTTAGGAAAGCGAAAAGCTTTTTTCTTTTTTTTATATAATAGGAAAGTCATACTTATAAAAGAGTAATGAGAGAAC
>CARMXJ010000034.1 GCA_949025205.1 uncultured Bacilli bacterium
TAGAGTTGTTCGGAAATTATGAAATAGTGAAATAATTCGGACATAGATATTATTGAATTTAGCATAACATACATCCTTGTTAATACTATTTTGTACACTAAATTTTCATAAAAAATTAATTTCCGAACAACTCTAATGATAAAAAAGATTTTGGAATCAGGAATATATTATTTTAAACCCGAAGGTCTATTAGAGGGAAATTATGAAGAGGTAGGAGGAAATTTTCTCTTTGTTGATGATATAGGCAATGAATATCTAACAATTCACAATCCAGAATTTGTGTTTAGTGAAGAAGAAATAGCAATCGGTTATATTATTTCAAAAGAAGACTTACAACAAAAATATAAAAATATTTCATTGAAAGATGCCGAATCTCGTTATTACGATGAAATAAGCCGCCTAAATAGTATAGGTTTTTATATAGAGGATGAGCATGTAGTTGCCATTATTCCAATGAATTTTTCTAAGATATTAGAAGAATTAAATGAACAACCAATAAATGCAAAAAATCCAGTAGTAGAATTTAATATGCAAGATATAACGCAACCCAATCAAAATGTTTTCTTGCCAGAAAAAAATACAAAAACCAAAGAAAATGAAACATGTATAAAAATAGACTTAGCGCTTGGGAAATCCCTTTTGGCTTCTAAAAATTATGAGGAAGTTATGAACTTGTTAAGAAAAATAATACCTGCTGATAAAGAAGAAATAGCCAAGAAACAACAAAAAATAAATAGTGCATTTTTACAAGAGGTATATAAAAAAAGTATTCAAGATTGTAAAAAAATCAAGACAACAGAAAAAATGAAAAATTTGGTAAAACAATTAGAAAAGGATTTAAAAGAAATTATTGCTTCTTTAAAAACGAAGGAAGATAGAAATAAAGCAAATAAGGCAGCTGTTAAGTATTTAAATAAGCTTGTTTTAGAATATGAAAATGTAAGAAAAATAGAAGATTTAGAAGATATAAAAGAAGCGTTTGGAAAAGTAAATTCTTTTTTAAAAGAGAGCTGGGAATTTCTTACTGCCGTTTTTGATACAGAAATGGAAGAACAACAAGAAGAAAAAACAGATTTATTTGAAGTAAGAAAAATGAAAGAATACTTTGACCAAGTAATTATTGGCCAAGAGGAAGCAAAAATAGCAATTATATCCACTCTTTTTATGAATAAATTGGAAGATGATGCTCATTCCAAAAATGCCTGTTTATTGATTGGGCCAACTGGGAGTGGAAAAACGTTAATCGCCGAGACTATCAGTAAATATTATAATGTTCCTTTGCAAATTGTTGATACAACCCAACAAACCCAAACAGGATACAAAGGAGATTCTATCGAAGATATACTCATAAATCTTTTAGACAAAGCAAATGGAAATCAAGAGCTTGCCCAAAAGGGAGTAATCGTTTTAAATGAAATCGACAAAAAAGGTTCCGAAAAAAACGAGGATGTGGCAGGTCGAGCTGTATTAAATAGCTTTTTACCTCTTTTAGAAGGTGCAACGTATAATATAACATACAAATATAGGCAACTTACTTTTGATACCAAAGATTTAACCATATTAGCCACTGGCTCTTTTGAAAATGTAATAAAAGCCAAGAAGAAAACAAGTGATTACAAAACAACAAACATGGGATATCTAAATAGTAAAGAAGTAGAAAAGGAAGAAGATCGGGAATATGTTCCTTTAACAGAAACAGATTTAGAAAAATATGGTTTTATACCAAAAGAGTTACTAGGAAGAATTTCTAATATCATCCAACTTTCCGGTCATACCAAAAAAACATTGAAAAGAGTATTACTAGAGTCTTTAGTTAGTCCTATTTTATTAGAACAACAAAAATTAGTAAAAGTGGGAATTTTTCTTTCTTGGAATGAGGGGTACATTGAGGCAGTAGTAGAAGAAGCCTTTAAATTACAAGATGGTGGTCGATCTTTAAAGAAAATTATTGAAACAAGCATTATGCTTGCTAGGTGGGAAGCTTTGTCTTTTCTTGGATTTTATACTGAAATTAGACTTTCTAAAAATACAGTCTATAATCCTCTAGACTGTGAATTAATAGACAAAAATGGTAATGTTTACAAATTACAAGATTTAAAAAATAAAGAAAACCCAAAAAATACAGAAAGAACATTAAATTTAAAATAAAGAAAATATGATAGAAAAGAGGAAAATATGAACAGATTAGAAGAAAGAGTATATGTTAATTATTTAAATGATGCAGTTTTAAAAGTTACAGATACAGATGCACGTTTTAGAATAGACAATACATTAGAAGAGAATAATTATTTAAACGAAGTTTTTCAAAGAAAAGAGTTACATTTAGAAAAATATCCTTATTTACAATCATTTTTAAATGAAACACAATATATGGAACTAGGTTATAAAAGAGAAGAACGTTTATTTTATGTTGCCTTGTATTCTTTAAAGAAAGAAATAGGGAATAAGAAAACAAATACATTCTGCCTGAAGCGAAAAATACAGGAAAAAAAAGGTTTAGATTTTTCCTCTATCTTTGAAGATTTAAATAGTAGTTTGATGATGGATTTATACAAAAGATATAAAAGGGTTAGTATAGAAGACCTTGTTTTTAGATCATCTTTAAGAAAAATGTTTCTAAAAATTGGATATGATTTTAGAAATAATAGTTTTTCTGGGGCTTTGGTTTTCTTGGGAAAGAGAAAGATAATATATGATGAAGAAATAGAATTAAAAGAATTAGAACTTAAAAATTATCCTCACCTTACCAATTGTTTAGCGAGTGGAAAAGAAATGACTATCTCTTATATAGGTGGTAAAAGTTACCGAGCATCTATTATTAGACGAAAAAAAGAAATAAAAGACTATAAAAAGCCATTTGCAATTGAAACAATCGAAAGTGTTAAAGGAGATTATATTCAAGAATGTTTAGAAAAATTGGAAAATAGTTTAGAAGAAACAAGAACTTTAGTAAGAAAGAAGAATGTAAACAGAAATACATGACATTTTAATTATAAAAAAAATTTTCAAAATATTTTTCTTGACAAAAGGTTTAAAGTTTAGTTAAATACTTTTTAATTAAATGTGGGATAAAACTAACAGGTTGTATTAAAGAAAGGAAAAGAAAAAATATGAAAAATATGAAAAATGAGGACGAAGCATTTAGGCACTCATCGAGAAACGCTATAATTTTAGGGAGTTTATATCTTGGTTTAACTTTTAGCTTGGTAGCTGATTCACAAGTTAAATCCGAACCAGATGTTGTTAGGAGCAAAATAGAAAATAGTTCCGAATTCACAAAAGAAACGGGATTAATTAAAAATGGAAATGAATTAATTCCGTTTTATGTTTCTGGATCCATTTATTATACAAAGTATTACCGTTTAGATACAGGAGAATACTTAGCTATTGGAGATAAGGAACATCCTTTTACCTCCGATTATGAAAAGATTTCAAAAAAGATAGGTGATAAGGTTCTTTATACAAACTTACAAGTTTTTAGCTTTGATGAGGTTTATCCAAATGTTTATCTTAATGCAGAAATCGTTTCTAATTTTGGTGAAGAAGAATATAGAAAATATGAAGAAAAATTTTTAAATGAAATAAATATTTCTAAAAAGTTTTTAAATCATTATGAGTTAGAAAATATAACAACAGGAGAGGTAAAATTACTAATCGGTTTCCAAGTTTCTGAGACTCAATTTTTTGACTTTGAAACTTATAAAGTAGAGGAATACTTAGGGTACAATATAAATTGTACTTTGGAAGGCAAAGATTTAGAACAACCAAATTTTTCTTATAAAGAAGTTTTAGATATGCTTGAAGAATTTAAAGAAAAAGAAAATAGTTACTAAAAAACATTTATTTAAAAAAATACTTTAGAAGAAAAAATTGAATAGCAAAGAAGGAATTAATTCCATACTGTATTATTTGGGATAAAGTTTTAGATGATAGTGGAAACAAAGTTGGCAATGTGTATAACTTTTATCATTAAAAACACCCCATTTTCTTAATAAGAGAGTATAAAATAAAATGAATGTTTATGCTAAACTTATTACAACAAAATTTTGATTTGTTGCATTTACTTTGAGAATTGAAAAATTTGATTAACAATTTTGCAAAATACCTTTTACAAAATCCTAAAAAGTGTTAAGATTTAATGAAGGATGGTATTTTTTAAAATTTTAAAAGATACATATATACTAAGATGAATGTAACCAATAATAATAACAACAACAACTCTTTAGATTGTTCTGATCTTTTTTTAAAGGATATTGAAATGTTAAAAGAATATAGAGATATTTTGTGGACAAGCCAAGAAACTTCCAGCTTTCTAGTTAGGAAATATATAGGAGATCTTCCAGATTTTTTAGAACAAAGAAAAGACTTTAAAGAATATGTTTCTAATGATTTATATACGCAGTTTGAAACAGAGTATTATATGACAATTTTTCTTTTGGAAAAATGTTTAATAAAGGCAATAAAAGTGAATGTTTTACCAAAAAGTGAAGAAGATAAAAAAAGGGTACAAGATGTTTTAGAAAAGATAGCAATCATAACAAAAAAAATTCCTAAAGAAAATATTTTAGAAGCTTTAAGAAAAGAAGATCCTAGCGTTCGAAAAGCTTTAGAAAGAATATATTTATCTGAAGAACAGATTCAAAAAGCTATTGCGAAAGGATTTATGGTAGAAAGTGTTTTAGATGTTGAAGACGAAGCTTATAAATTATAAATTAATAGAAAGTGTAAAATAGAAAGAATAAAAAAATCAAAATTTTCTTATAAGGAAGTATTAGATATTATCGATTTTGAAAAAGAATCTATTCTTAATAGATAAAACACAATTTCTTAAAAAAGTCAACGAAAAATATAGAATTTGTCGTTGACTTTTCGTATTTTTTCTACTATAATTTTGAATACAGTTATTCTTTAGATTGAATGGTGATTTTTTGGAACATTATTTTACAAATAACGAAGCGTTGAAAAGTGAGCTCCGAATTATAAAATACAAAATAGATACCCATGAATTTATTTTTTATAGCGATAATGGTGTATTTTCTAAAAATAAAATAGATTTTGGAAGTAAAGTTTTGGTAGAAACTTTTTTAAAAGAAAATAAAAAAAATGTGGATAATCTCTTAGATGTAGGTTGCGGCTACGGGTTTATGGGTATTGTTCTTGCAAAAATATTAAATGCTAAACCAACCCTTGTCGATGTAAACAAACGAGCGGTGCACTTAACCAAAATGAATTTAAAAGAAAATAAAATCGAAGGAGAGACATTTGTAAGTGATATTTATGAGACTGTCCAGAACCAGTTCGATTTAATTATTACCAATCCTCCAATACGAGCGGGAAAAAAAATAGTTTTAAAAATTTTACAAGAAGCAAAGAATCATTTAAAAGAAGAGGGCGAATTATGGTTTGTCATTCGTAAAGACCAGGGAGCCAAAAGTATTATAAAAGAGCTAGAATTCGAGTATAAAATCGAAATTGTACAAAAAGAAAAAGGTTTTTTTATCATAAAAAGCAAAAAACGTTGACATCAAAAATAAAAAAGTATAAAATTATAAATTGGTGACTTGTTAATTTTTTTTATGAAATTAGAGAGATTTAAAAATATGTTAGATGGGGTGAAATCGTGGCTTATAAATTAAAAGAATTTGGAGATTATTCCAAAAGAAGAAGCTTTTCAAAATCAAAAAACACTATGGAACTTTCGGATTTACTAGAAATCCAAAAAAAATCATACCAATGGTTCTTAGAAGAAGGAATCAAGGAAACTTTTGAAGAATTATTTCCGGTAGAAAGTTTTACGGGTAACGTAACAATCGACTTTGGAGATTATTCTTTTGACACGCCTAGATATTCTGTAAAAGAATCCAAAGAAAGAATGGTAAACTATGCAGCACCGCTAAAGGTCCAAGCACGTGTGTTTATTCATGAAACAGGAGAGGTAAAAGAGCAAGAAATATTCTTAGGAGATATGCCTTTAATGACAGATGCTGGAACATTTATCATTAACGGAGCAGAGCGTGTAATTGTTTCTCAACTTGTTCGTTCTCCAAGTATTTATTTTAAACGTGAAATTGATAAAAATGGACGTCGTATTATATCTGGAGAAGTAATACCTAACCGTGGTACATGGCTAGAATACGAATTAGATGCTCGTGATGTTATGTATGTTCGTATCGACCGTACAAGAAAAGTACCAGTAACAACATTCTTAAGAGCATTAGGACTTTCAAATGATGAAGACATTACCAGTGTCTTTGGAGAAAATATTTACATTGAAAATACGCTTCTTAAAGATAGTACTAAAAATACAGATGAAGCACTTATTGAAATTTATGAAAAATTACGTCCAGGAGAACCAGCAACACTTGATAGTGCCAAGAATCAATTGGTTACTAGATTCTTTGACCATTTCCGTTATGACTTAGCGCGTGTTGGCCGTTATAAATTCAATAAAAAATTAAATGTAGCAGACCGCCTTCTTAACCAAACTTTAGCTATCGATATTAAAGATGGAAAAGATGTAATTGCTAAAAAAGGCGATGTTGTTACAAAAGATGTATTAGAAAAAATAAAAGTAGCTCTAAAAAATGGCTTTGGAGTAAAGAAAACCATTATTAACGAAGAGTTAGATACCTATGATCAAATTCAAGAAGTTGTGGTAGTAGATAAAAATAACCCAGAAAAAACAGTTAAAATTATTGGAAATGATCAAACAATTGATATTAAAAGACTTACCATTTCAGATATCTATGCCTCTATTTCTTATTATTTAAATTTACAAGATGGAATTGGAAATGTGGATGAAATTGACCACTTAGGAAACCGTCGTGTTCGTCAAGTAGGAGAATTAATCCAAAATCAATTCAAAGTTGGTATGTCAAGAATGGAAAGAGTCATTCGTGAGCGTATGACTACCCAAGAAATTGATGCTGTAACCCCAAAATCACTTATTAACATAAGACCTGTAACCGCCGTATTAAAAGAATTCTTTGGCTCTTCTCAACTTTCTAAATTCATGGACCAAATTAACCCAATCGCAGAATTAACCGATAAAAGACGTTTATCTAGCTTAGGTCCAGGTGGACTTTCACGTGATCGTGCTGGAATGGATGTACGTGATGTTAATGCCAGCCACTATGGTCGTATTTGCCCAATAGAATCTCCAGAAGGACAAAACATTGGACTTATCACAAGTTTAGCTGGATATGCTAAAATTAACGAATATGGATTTATTACAACTCCTTATCGTAAAGTAGTAGATGGTGTTGTTCAAATGGATGATGTCATTTACATGACAGCAGATGAAGAAGCAGACTTTTATATTTCCCAAGCCACAGTTGCTTTGGATGATAAAAATCGCATTGTAGAAGATGAAGTTTTAGTTCGTATTAATGGTGACAACGTAATGTGTAAAAGAGAACAAGTCAATTTTGTTGATGTTGCTCCTAGCCAACTTGTAGCCATCACAACTAGCTGTATTCCTTTCCTTGATTACGATGATGCAAACCGTACTTTAATGGGTGCAAACATGCAACGTCAAGCAGTTCCACTTTTAACTTGCGACTCTCCAATCGTTGGTACAGGAGTAGAACACGTAGCTGCAAAATATTCTGGAAGTACAGTCGTATCAAAAGCCGATGGTGTAGTAGAATACGCAGATGCTCTAAAAATTATTGTAAAAACAGCCAAAGGAAAAGATACATACTATTTAGCAAGCTTTGAAAGAACGAATGCATCAAGTAGTTTAAATCATAGACCACTTGTTAAAAAAGGTGATAAAGTACACGCTGGACAAGTGCTAGCAGATGGACCAAGTACGCAAAATGGAGAACTTGCTCTTGGTAAAAATATGACCGTTGCCTTCATGACTTATAATGGATATAACTATGAAGATGCCGTAATATTAAATGAAAGATTAGTAAAAGATGATGTTTATACCTCTCTACATATAGAACGTTATGAAATCGAATGCCGCGATACAAAATTAGGACCAGAAGAAATTACACGTGATATTCCAAATGTTGGAGAAGAAGCTCGTAGAAACTTAGATGCCGAAGGTATTGTTCGTATTGGTACCGAAGTAAAAGAAGGCGATATTCTAGTTGGAAAAGTAACTCCAAAAGGAGTACAAGAATTAACCAGCGAAGAAAAATTATTACATGCGATTTTCGGAGAAAAAACACGTGAAGTTCGTGATACTTCCCTAAAAGTAGAACATGGTGCTGATGGTATTGTCCATGATGTTAAAGTGTATACAAAAGAAAACAGCGATGATATGCCTCCAGGAGTATTTAAAATCATTCGTGTATACATTATTCAAAAACGTAAGATTCAAGTCGGAGACAAAATGTCAGGTCGACATGGAAACAAAGGTGTTATCTCTTTGGTATTACCAGAAGAAGATATGCCATATTTACCAGATGGTACTCCTGTTGATATCATGTTAAATCCATTAGGTGTTCCATCTCGTATGAACATTGGACAAATTCTAGAAGTACACCTTGGAATGGCTGGTAAACGACTAGGAGTGAAATACGCAACTCCAGTATTTGATGGGGCTAACTTAGATGATATCCATGAAGAGATGAAAGAAGCCGGAATGGATGAAGATGGTAAAGTAGAACTTATAAACGGTCGTACGGGAGAGCCTTTTGAAAACCGTATTAACGTTGGTGTTATGTACATGGTTAAACTTCACCACATGGTAGACGATAAGTTGCATGCTCGTGCTACTGGACCATACTCACTAGTAACGCAACAACCACTTGGTGGTAAAGCACAATTTGGTGGACAAAGATTTGGAGAAATGGAAGTTTGGGCATTATATGCTTATGGTGCAGCGCATGTCCTACAAGAAATCTTAACCATTAAATCGGATGATGTTGTAGGTCGTGTTAAGGTTTATGAATCTTTAGTAAAAGGAAAAACCGTAAACCAAGCTGGTGTTCCGGAAAGCTTTAGAGTTCTTATTAAAGAATTCCAAGCTTTAGGATTAGACATTCAAATACTAGATAACGAAGACCATTTGTTAGACTTAAAAGAAATTGAAGAAGATGAAGAAAAAGAAGATACAATTCGTATTGAAGAAATCGATTTAAATAAAGAAGAACTAGAAGAAAACGAAGAAACAAAAGAAGAAACAGCTGCAGAAGATTCCTATGATGAGGAAGAAGAAGCAGAAGATGAATTTGAAGAAAACAGCTTAGATGATTTAGAGTTTCCAGAAGGGATAGAAGAGAAAGATTTAGAAGGGAGTGATATCCTATGATAGAAGTTAACAATTTTAAAGGCATCAAAATAGGTATTGCCTCTCCTGAAAAAATACGTGAATGGTCTTATGGAGAAGTTAAAAAACCAGAAACCATTAATTATCGTACCTTAAAACCAGAACGTGATGGATTATTCTGTGAAAAAATATTTGGTCCATCGAAAGACTATGAATGTAGCTGTGGAAAATACAAAAGATTAAGATACAAAAATGTTGTCTGCGACCGTTGTGGTGTAGAAGTAACAAAATCCAAAGTACGTCGTGAAAGAATGGGACACATTGAACTAGCAAGTCCATGCTCTCATATTTGGTTTTTTAAAGGCGTACCTTCAAAAATGGGCCTTGTCTTAGATATGTCTCCAAGAGATTTGGAAGAAGTTTTATACTTTGTAAGTTATGTTGTATTAGACCCAGGTAGTGCTCCTCTTGGTAAAAAACAAACTTTATCTGATAAAGAATACCGTGCTTATTATGAAAAGTATGGCTCAACTTTTAAAGTAGGAATGGGTGCTGAAGCAATACAGGCCTTATTAAAAGAAGTGGATATCGATAAAGAAGTAAATGAATTACGTGAAGAGTTAGAGACAGCAACTGGTCAAAAACGAATTCGTTTAGTAAAACGTTTAGACTGTCTAGTAGCTTTCCAAGAATCAAACAACAAACCAGAATGGATGATTCTAAATGCTCTTCCAGTTATTCCACCCGATTTAAGACCGATGATTCAACTAGATGGTGGACGTTTTGCAACGAGTGACTTAAATGACTTATATCGTCGTATCATAAACCGTAACAACCGTTTGAAAAAATTATTAGAGCTTGGAGCTCCAACTATCATTGTGCAAAATGAAAAACGTATGCTTCAAGAAGCAGTAGATAGTTTATTTGATAATGGTCGTCGTGGTAGAAGTGTAACCGCTGCCGGAAATAGACCGCTTAAATCTCTTGCCAGCATGTTAAAAGGAAAACAAGGACGTTTCCGTCAAAACTTACTAGGTAAACGTGTTGACTACTCTGGTCGTAGCGTTATCGTTGTTGGACCAAATTTAAAAATGTACCAATGTGGTATTCCAAAAGAAATGGCTTTAGAGCTATTTAAACCTCATGTTATTCATGGTCTAGTGGACCGTGGTCTTGCGCATAACATTAAAGGAGCAAAAAAATTAATTGAATCTCGTGATGATTCCGTTTGGGATGTTGTAGAAGATGTGATTACAGAACATCCAGTAATGCTGAACCGTGCTCCAACACTTCATAGACTTGGTATTCAAGCATTTGAACCAAAACTAGTTGGTGGTAAAGCAATTCGTCTTCACCCACTTGTATGTGCAGCATTTAACGCTGACTTCGATGGAGACCAAATGGCGGTTCACGTTCCTTTAAGTGAAGAAGCCAAAGCAGAAGCAAGAATTTTAATGCTTGGTGCAAATAACATCTTAAATCCAAAAGATGGAAAACCAATCGTTACACCATCACAAGATATGGTTCTTGGTAACTGTTATCTAACAAAAGAAGTGGCTGGAGAACCAAATGAAGGAAAAGTATATAAAAATAGCAATGAAGTATTAATGGCTTACGAAAGAAAAGAAATTACACTTCATACAAGAATTGCTTTACCTGTTCGCTCCTTTAAACATAAAATATTTGTGGATGAACAAAAGGATAAATATTTAATAACAACTTGCGGTAAAATCATATTTAATGAAATTTTACCAGATTCTTATCCCTTTATTAATGAACCTACAAAAGAAAATATTGAAGGAATTACACCAAGTAAATATTTCTTGGAAATGGGTACAAATATTAAAGAAGAAATAGAAGCGCGTGAAATCGTTAAACCTTTTGTCAAGAAAACATTACAAAATATTATTGCCCAAGTATTTAAAAGATATAAAACAACAGAAACTTCTATTATGTTAGATAAATTAAAAGATTTAGGATTCAAATATTCTACCATTGCAGGTATTACTGTATCTGCAGCAGATATTGTTCTAAGTGAAAAGAAACATGATATTATTGAAGAAGGACATTCTATTGTTGAAAAAATCAATAAACAATTCAAACGTGGTTTGATTACCGAAGAAGAACGTTATAACAATGTTATTAATACATGGAATACGCAACAAGATAAGATTAAAGCTGAACTTCAAGAAATTGCCGAAGGAAACTTTGATAATCCATTATTCATGATGATGAACTCAGGAGCTCGTGGTTCCATTTCTAACTTTGTTCAACTTTCTGGTATGCGTGGGCTTATGGCAAAACCAGATGGTTCAACTGTTGAAATTCCGATTACTTCAAACTTCATGGAAGGTCTTAAAGTTAGTGAATTCTTCTTATCCAGCCATGGTTCACGTAAAGGTTCTGCCGATACTGCACTTCGTACTGCAGACTCTGGATACTTAACTAGACGTTTAGTTGATGTCGTTCAAGACATTATTGTACGTGAATTTGACTGTGGTTCTATTAATGGAGTAGAAGTATACGATTTAATTAATGACAAAGATGGTTCTGTTATCGAACCACTTGCAGAACGTATTTTGGGACGCTATACTGCTCAAAAAATTATAAATCCTGAAACCAAAGAAGTTATTTTGGACAAAGGAGAAATGATTACAGAAAATATCGTAGCTAAAATTGAAAAAGCCGGAATTAAACGTGTTGAAATTCGTAGTATTTTAACATGTAAATGCAATAATGGTGTATGTCAAAAATGTTATGGACGTAACCTTGCAACAGGTAACCTTGTAGAAACAGGAGAAGCAGTTGGAATTATGGCTGCTCAATCTATCGGAGAACCTGGTACCCAACTTACCATGCGTACCTTCCACTCTGGTGGTGTTGCCCATGGTGGAGATGCGGATATTACCCAAGGTCTTCCAAGAGTAGAAGAGTTATTTGAAGCAAGAAATCCAAAAGCAAAAGCAACCATTGCTGAAATTAATGGTAAAGTAGAATCCATTGAAGAACAAAATGGTAAATATAAAATTGTAATTGCAAACGATGTAGAGGTTCGTGACCATGTAACCAACTACAATATGAAAGTACGTGTAAACGTAGGAGACGTTGTAGCTGCTGGAGATAAATTAACAGAAGGTGCAATTAGCCCTAAAGAATTACTAGCCGTAACGGACCCAATTACAGCACAAGAATACATCTTAAAAGAAATTCAAATGGTTTACAAATTACAAGGTGTTGATATTTCCGATAAACACATCGAAATTATTGTATCTCGTATGATAAATAAAGTACGTATTGTAGATGTTGGAGATACAGACTTTGTAGAAGGTTTAACTGTATCCATGAGAGAATTTACCGAAGGAAACAAACCCGTTATCTTGCGTGGTGGAGTACCTGCTAAAGGTAGACCAATCATGCTAGGTATAACAAAAGGTGCTTTGGAAACAGATTCCTTCCTATCTGCTGCATCTTTCCAAGAAACAACAAGAGTTCTTACCGATGCTGCTATTCGTGGTAAAGTTGACCATTTAAGAGGATTAAAAGAAAATGTTATTATTGGTAAACTAATTCCTGCCGGAACAGGTGCTAAACAATATAGTGACATTGAAATTCTTCTACAAAAAGAGTTTATGGAAGATGATGCCAGTGAATTTTTCGAAGAAAAATTAATGGATGATGATGAAGAACTATCAACAGACCAAATTATAGATGAAATAGAAGAAAGCGATGAAGAATAATTGCTTTCTTTTTTAGTTAAAAATACAAATTTTTTTTAAACGGAAGTAAAAAAGGAAAAAAGTATATAATTTTATCCTATTTTTGAGAATCATTTTGGTAATTTGAAACGTGTTTTATAAAATGAGATGTTTGCCAAAAAGACTTTATTTTGTTATTTTGGCTATGAGGTGAAAAGTTTGTCTAAGTATAAAAGAAAAAGGACAATAAGAAGCGATACGATATTCAAATATTTTATGAAAGAGAGTGAATATCAATATTGGTTTTTAGATATCATAAAAGAAAAAATAGGACTTGATTTAAGCAATTATCATTTAAGCGATAATGAAGCAAATACTGGAAGTATTCTAAAAGATTATCGGATGGATATTGTTTTTGAAAATCAAAATAAAAACCAAAAAGTAATCATTGAAATGAATAACCAAAGAGGCTATGCAGAAAACAAAGGATATCAGTATTTATATCGTGTGGAAGGAAGTAGTATAAACGAAGGGGAAGAATATAAAGAAAAACATACAAAATTAATTATGTTTAATCATTTTCGGAACAAATTAATTCCAGAATTAAAAATAGCAAATTTAAAACTACAAGATAAAAAAAGTGCTTATAGAAGAAATGATAGTAACAGTTCAGACTAGAAAGGATAAAAAAGGAAAAAGAAAAGTGGATAAGAA
>CARMXJ010000035.1 GCA_949025205.1 uncultured Bacilli bacterium
TAACGAAGATTAATTTTCTATTTCTAGTTTTTTTAAATACTAAGTTTTGTATTTCTTTTTTGTATGTCTTAATTTCTTTGTTTACTATTTGCAAACTTTTTCTCATTACTCTTTTATAAGTATGACTTTCCTATTATATAAGAAAAGACTACTCGGTAGCCTTTAAAACATTTGATTTATCTTCATAAGTGATATGAAGAATCTCTTCTGCCTTTTTACTTAATGGAGAAGATAAATAATTTTCATACATCTCTTGTATCTCTTCGTTCTCATAACTGCATTTTTTTGTCTTTACTTTATCTTCTTCATATAAACTTTTACTTCTAGCATCTATATACACCCCTTGTTTTTGTTTAGGAAGAACCGTTTGTCCTCCCCCACCAATACATCCATTTGGACAAGTCATCACTTCTATAAAATGATAACAAGATAAAGTAGAATACATTTTTTGTACAGCATCTAAGCCATACAAAACCGCGACTTTTATTTTAATAAGACCCAAATCCACTTCTGCTTCTCGGAAATTTTCTTTACCACGTACACTTTGCAAATTTAAAAGTTTTAGAGGGGCTTCCTTCTTATTTAATAAAAAATAGGCGGTACGAAGAGCTGCTTCCATAACACCCCCACTGGTTCCAAAAATAACACCTGCTCCACTTCCACTTCCTAGTAATGTATCGAAATTCTCTTCTTCTACTTTATTTAAATCCAATTCTTGTTCGCGCAACATCATCGCAAGTTCACTTGTCGTAAGGACATAATCGTTATCTTCTGCTTTTTTTATCTCTGTTTTTTTAGAAACACAAGGGGCAATGGTAACGGTTACAATATCTTTCGGATTTAAATTTTTTAAAGTAGCAAAATAATTTTTAATAATAGCTCCTTGCATCCCAATTGGACTTTTACAAGTAGACAAATGTTCTAAGTCTTCTGGATAATATTTTTCCATAAACTCGACCCAAGAAGGACAACAACTTGTATACATTGGCAAAACCCCTTTGTTTTGGATTCTTTTAATAAGTTCTGTTGCTTCTTCCATAATCGTTAAATCTGCTCCATAGGTAACATCAAAAACATAATCAAAGCCTAAAGCTTTTAAAGCACCTACTAATTTTTTTTCTAAGAACTCTCCTGGTAAAAACCCAAATTCATCTCCAATCGAAACGCGAACCGCCGGCGCAACCGATACAACCACAATCTTTTCTTCATCATGTATATTCGCAAAAACTTCTTTATAATTATATTTTGGTACCAAAGCTCCCATAGGGCAAGTTAAAATACATTGGCCACAATTTACACAATCATTTGGTGCTAAATGATTAAATTGCGTACACGTTTGCAAACAAGCTCCACAATCAATGCATTTTTCGTTAATTCTTTGTAAAGACAAATTATCTTCACTCACAAAAACTTTTGCCATACAATCCTACTTTCTTCTATTTTCACTTACCAAAGCCATTGGCATAGCAAGTTGTTTTATTCTTTCAATAATTCTTCTAGCCTTTACTTTATCTACGCTATTGCTAGACAAAGAAAGATGTTCTTCTAACTCTGCTATAGTCAAATTAGAAGTAAAAAAAGTTGTTTTTTGTGCTTCCATACGAGACTGTAAAATTGTACCTAATATTTCATCTCTTCCCCAGTCTGTAACTTTTTCTGCTCCAATATCATCAATTAAAAGAATATCTACTGTTTGATATCGATGCATTAAAGAGGCAAAATTTTCCCAATCTTCTTTTAGGGTTCGCAAAGCATTTGGAAAATAAACTATTTCTACATCTACATTTTTGGTAAGTGCAAGCTCATTTAATAATGCAGAAGTTAAAAATGTTTTACCAGAGCCAAAACTTCCATGTAAATATAAACCTTTCATCGGTTCTACAAGGGAAAAAGAACCGTAAAAGTTATCTAACCACTTTATCACTTTTAATTGATTCTTATCCGAAGTATCAATATCTTTCATACGTACTTTTTTATTTTGCAAACGAACGAGTTCTAAAACACTTTGTTTATACTTACAAGGTTCATAAGAAAAATAAATTCTTCCCTCTTTTTGTTCTGGAATAAGTCTATGTCCTTCATAAGCATTTTTACACATAAAAAATCCTTTACAATTTTGGCAATTCCTTTTTTCTAAAATAGTATCTTGTAACTTACTCGTTAGCTTTTTGGCATTTTTTTCTGGAAGTTGTAACCTTTTAACAAGAAGGAAAAAATCATGGTCTTTTAATGCTTCTTGATAAGATTTATCTAAATCCAAATTTAAATTTTCTTGTTTTGTTACTTCTTTTAAACTTTGCATAAACTTCACCTATTTCTTATAGATTTTATCTCTTCTAATTTTTTTCTTTAATTCACTAGAACAATCCATTTTCTATACTCTAATTTTTATTCATCATTCAAAATATAACATTATTTTAAATATTTCTTTCCATTATTCATATTTTCTATTAATTTTTAAAAAAGAATATTTCGGATTCTAACATCCATAAAATAATATTTATAGAGGATATCTATGAACAAAGGAATTGAATTTGTAATGAATTTATGATATATTGTATACAGATGAGGAAAACCTCATACAATAAAAAGGGAATACCTAGTTTCGAAGAGTTAGGTACTATCCCATTGATTAATGTTTTAGTACCGACTTATACAGTTGGTACTATTTTTATTAAAATGACTAAAATCACAATAATAAGGAGTATTATGATAGTACAAAGAGTTTTCTCTGACTTTCTCATAATTTCACCTCCTTCCACTTTTTAAAGTAAAGGAGAATAGTACCCAAACTAACTAAATATTCCTATAATAATTATACTCTTTTTCAACTTGTAAGTAAATGACTTTACCTTTATTTTACAAAGAAAATCAGGTATTACGGTTAATATTTACAGTCCAATCTAGAAAATGGCTAATAATAACTTTTTTTGGAAATGATTATAAAATACAACAATCTTATCATAAAATAAAATTTTTTTGATTTCTTTCTTATTTAAACCAATTCATGTTCATATAATTTTTTATAAACCTTATTCTTTTTCATTAGTTCTTCATGGGTTCCAACTCCAACAATCTTTCCTTCATCCAAAACAAACAAATAGTCACAATCTCGTACTGTAGACAATCGATGGGCAATAATTAAGATTGTATAATTTTTACTAATTTTATGAATAGAATTTTTAATAAAATCTTGTGTTTCATTATCTAAAGCACTTGTTGCTTCATCAAGCAAAATGATTTCACTTTTTTTCATCAAAGCTCTAGCAATGGCAAGCCTTTGTCTAAGGCCACCAGATAAAATAACACCACCTTCTCCGATTAAGGTATCATAACCATCTGGTAGAGTCTCTACATAATCATGAAAAGCACATAATTTAGAATTTCTTATCATCTCTTCATCTGTCGCATCTGGTTTAACAATTTTTAAATTCTCGCGAATTGTCATGTTAAAAAGATATGGATTTTGTGTAATCACCGAAATATTTTCTCGAATTGTTTTTTCATCCAATTCCAAAATAGATTCACCATCTAAATAAATATCTCCCTTATTTGCGGTATAAAGTTTTGGAAGTAACCCAAATATAGTAGATTTTCCTGCTCCACTTTTGCCAACAAATCCTACTGTATCATTTGGCTTTATATGAAAACTAATATCATGCAACACTTCTTCTTCCTTATACCCAAAAGATACATTTTTAAATTCGATATCCCCTTTTAATTTTTTAATGTGCTTTGTTCCATACTTTTCTTTGGAATACGTTTTATCATCCACGATTTCATAGAGTCTATCAAAAGAATAACGAACATCAAAAATGTTTTCCACCAAATCCATCAAATTCCCTAAAAATGCAAAAGCTTGATTTTTATAGGTATAAAGAACAATTAAATTAACTCCTAAAAATTTATTTTTAGAAATCAAATAAATGGCTAGTACCAACACTCCAAAATCCAAAATATCTTGTAATGACCATCTTACCTCATCCATAAAAAACATTTTTCTTCTGTGTACACGGTGTGTTTTATTTAAATGTTCTTGGTCACTTAATGTCCTACGAATCATTTCTTTTTTTAAATTTAAAACTTTAATATCTCGAATTCCTCGAATCATTTCAGCAAAGGAACTGTGATACGCTTCTCCTTCTTTGTCTTCTTTTTTACGCTGTTCTTTTCGTAAATTTATGGCTTTATACCGCAAGAAACATAAAAATGCCGAAGCCAAAACAACATAAATTCCAATGGGGATACTCATCATAAAAATATAAATTAAAACGCCAAAAGACTTTAAAGCATAAGAAAAATAATTGCTTATTCGAAAGAAAAAAGCAGCTAAAGACCTAGTGTCCCCATTCACCCTAGAAGAAAAAAAAGAAGTTCCCAGTTCATCAAAATTTTTTTGCTCTAATAAAAACAACTCTTGTGATACCAATTCTTGAGTATCCAAAGTAATTTGTTCTTCTAATTTATATTCACATTCTCTTTTAATAAAAGAAAATGCTTGTTCGATAAGTCCAATAAGAAGTAATAAAAATGAAAATTTTAAAATACCTTCTAAAGAAATGCTCGTAATAGCATTCATAAGTTGAGCAGAAAAATAAGGAGAGATAAGTCCAAATACCAAATTAAATCCCATTAAAATCAAAAAAAGAAAAACTTGTAATTTTCGTTTCTTAAAAAAAGAAAAAATTTTTTTGTAAAATTCTTTTTTAGTCATACTTCACCTACTTATATTTATCGAGTATACTTTCTAGTTCCTCTTGTTCTTCTGCACTCATATTTTCTTTTTCAAGTGTTTCATTAAACCAAACAGGTTCAATACTCTTATCCACTTTAGGATTTGTAATTTTTTTACTATACTTCTTATGCTCTTTTTCTGCAACGTTCATGGCATCTTCCGCCGTTTCAATATTAAGTCGTTTCCATTGCCCTGCAATCGTTTCGACAAAAGCACTATTTAATTTATTGTCATTCTTCTTTAAAACATAATCGATTAAAACATTTACTACCGCTGGTTTTAACTTCAAATCGACAAGCAAAGTTTCCAATAAGCGCAAATCTCGATTTGTTGGTTGGCTTCCTTTATACTTGCTTCTTAAAAAATCATAAGGAGTTGTATTTTCAAATACGCCGATAATTTTTCCACGTTTGGTATTATCCCCTACTGGATTTTTCAAATATTCCGGTTGCGTTCTATAAACTAAAGTTGGAAGTTTACCATTATTATTGTATTGATAATATTTTCTTGCACTCTTGCGAAGTTCTTCTTTATCAATAAAGCCTTTTTCATTGATGACAAGCCGTAATAACTCAACCATTTTAAAGGTATCCAAATTATAAGCAAAAGAAAGATTATTGATTAACTCTTTTAACTTCTTTGTAAAACTCCGTTCGTTTAGCACTCCCTTTGGCATCGAAGAAAGTAGTAAATCAAAATCTACTTGGTCTTCCATCATAATGCCCGCTTCTTTTTTTCCAACAGCATCAAATAAAACAGCAGAGCTCGCTTTATAAGTGACATCCATAGGAGCTGTAATATCTTCATATTCCTTTAAATCCACTTTATATTCTTTAAACTCATTTTTCAAAAGTTCGTATTCATATTTTCCTAAATTATTATAAAGAACAACACTTAAAATTGGATGAGAAAAAAACTCTTTTGGAGAAAGCGGCGAATAAAGCTCGTATACATAACTATTGACTTCTCTCGTTTTTAAATACGTTTTAACAAGCCCCACTGCTTCCAAAGAAAGGCGTGCTTTTTTAATACTTTCCAAATCACTTTTTAAAATACTCATCAAATGATGATGGGTATAATCCATACTCACTAGCTCTAATCGGTCCAAATCTCGCCATAAAGTAAGATACAAAGAAACTGCAGCATATCCAATAATCGGCTCATACAAACTAATTACATTCTTGCGTTCCTTATCCGTAAGAATCGTTTTATTAACCACTACATATTTATCTGCTGGAAGCAAAGTAATTAGTTTCATTAAAAACACCTCAAGTCCAACTTTTATTATAAAGGATAATAAAAAACAAATAAAGAAAAAAAGTCTAAAATTAGACTTTAACAAGCATCATCACAATTTACATCGTATACTTTATTGACAAGTTCACTTAAATGTTTATTTAATTCGCTTTTCTCTTCTTCGGCTAAATCATCATATCCACTTTTTTGAGAATCAACGGTTCCTACATGAATTCCTACGATTTTTCCATTCTTGATTCCAACAACAGTTGGAGCATACAATCTTTTTTCTTTGGTATCAATTTGTTTGCCGTCACTTGTTGTCAAATAATAAGGGTCTAAAACACTATCCATTAACTCTAATATTTTATAATACCCTTTAGTTCCTTCTTCTTTTACTTCGACTTTATTTTTTTCATCTAATGTAAGAGTATCTCTAATACTTCCCACATTTAAATAATACAATCGATCAATACTCATATTATCAAGAGTACTTAAAAGTACCGGAAGCAAGCTTCTACACCATGGACAATCTGCAAATCCAAAATAAAGAATCCCTGTTCCGCTTTCCAATAAACTTACCGTCTCTTCTTCTGTTAAAATATCCACTGGATTTGCAGAAGAAATAGAAAGTTCTTTAATTGTTTTTCCGTCTTTTTCACGAACTACATTATTTAAAGACTCATATTCCGTTTTAAATAACAACGCATCTGTATTTCCAGAAGCTATTTCTTCACGTTTATCTCGAAATGCCAAAATGCCTACAAAAAGCATAAAAGCAAACAATAACAAAATAATTCCCAAAAACATTTTTTTATCTTTATCCATTTTTACCACCATATAAAAAGTGTATCGTAAATACCTTATTTTTTCAACACATTTCGAACCAATTCGACATTCTGCAAGCTATTTCTTGCATTAACACGTGCTAGTAACATAGACTTTGCTAGACAAAGCTTGGGTGTATATACATGAAAATCAGAATATCTTGCAATACAATTTTCTAAAGAAATAATCCAGACATCTTCCACTAAATAATCAGGAGAAATAGAGTAAACAAACCGAGACAAATATGCCATAGCAATAGATAAAGCACTGTAAATATCCATTTCGGATTGTTTGACAAATACCGCAGTTGCTACTTTTTCTCCCTCTACAGGAAAGGAAAAAGTAGATTTCAAAAATTTTTCCAACTCCCCCTTGGTATCCATGAATTTTTGTTTATACTCTTCTGACTCTTTACTAGAATTAGTATCTAACTCTTTCAATTTTTCTGTACAACACTGTCCGTTTTTCCGCTCTAACATTTTATTTACAATATGTATAGAATAGTCGTCTTTGTATTTCGTTGGGTCTGCCAAAACAAAATTTTCCAACCACAGACAATCCAAATCATCAACAAAAAATTCTAACTTTTTCTGATAAGCAAAAGTATCCAAATAAAATAAAAATACTTGGCCTAATTTATGATAATCGTTCATAAAATCTTTACGTTTTTCTACCAATTTCAGATAGAAAAAATAATCCTTTGTTATACAGTAAGTCTGAAAAAAGTTTTGAAAATGTCTGTAGGTATGTAGAATAAAGGCTTGCATTTCTAAAGGTGTCAATTCCATTTTTTCATATTTTAAAAATTCTTCTTTTATTTCGGATAAAAAAGAAATGCCTTGGCGAATATCTTCTATAAAACCTGAAAGTGCATTAGTTTCTTCCAAATGCCTTGGTTGTTCTGGATTTTTATCCCCTTCATCAAACAAAGAAATTTGTACTCCAACTAAATTTTCATCGTCTATACATTCATATTCTGCCATACTATTCACCCATATTTAAAAATTAGTATTTATTATAGCGACCTATACCCCTTTGTGCAAGAAAAAATTAAGTTTTTTTATAAGACCAAGACGCACAGATTCATCCAATGCATTCACATCATTTTTATATTTTTGTACACTATAAGGAGAAATTTCTAATAAATGTACTCCTTCCCCATTTTGAAAAGAAAGAACTTGTAATTCATGCAAATCTTCCATTTTATTAAAGCCAACAAAAGGATATTTAAAGAAATAGGTATCAAATAAATTATAAGTGGACGCTCTTTTCGCTTTTGTAATATTAGTCTTTATTTGTCTAAATAACTTTTCTAAATCCACCTCTGGATGAAAATGGCGAGCCTTATCCTCATGCGAATTTACACCGTTATTTTGAAAAAGACGATTTAAAAATCTTTCTTCTCTATAGTCTAAAATTTGTTCTTCAAAATAATGAGGTTTGTTAGTAGAAGAAATAGAGATTTTTAAACCAGCTTGCACTTTTAAATAAATACTAGCAAGTTCCAAATTTAATGTTGTTGTATTTCTATCACAAATTTTTTCCAATCGACATAAATAACTATACGCAGTTAAATATTCTCTTTCGTATATTTCCAAATAAATAAGTTCTATAAGTACTTGTACTTTAAGATTACGACTATTTTCTATATAAGGAAACAACATTAGAAAAACTTCTCTTGCCTCTTTATTTTGTTTGAGCATTCTAAGCATTTTGCCTTTCCATAATAAAAGTTCTAAATCAAAGCCAAATAATGATAAACATTGTTCTATTATAGCAAGGGCATCAAAAAAGTTGCCGATTTGATATTGTTTTTTTATTTCTAGCATTTTTTTATTATTAACACAATCTTTCTTCATAAAATAATTTCCCCCTATCTGAATTCTAAGATTTCCAAAGCTTTATTAAGAACGCAACAAACAAAATAAGCAATAACAATACACAAAATACAATAGCTATACCTCCAACTAATTCAGAAGATTTAAATAACTTGTAGCCGACCATAACCAAAAGTCCAATAATAGCCACATAAAATAAACTAACAAGCACAAGTAAAGGATAACGAATAAATTTAGATATTTTTTTATTTTGTATCACTTCTGTTAACCCTTCAAAAAACAATTCCCCTAAAATTTCAAAAACAAATTCCATCTTACATTCCCTTCTTTTTTACCTTTTCTATTTTAATGGTATACCCAATTGGTCCTAAAATCTTTAACAAAGAAAGCACACTAGGAGAATTACTTCCATTTTCAATACGTGCAATTTTTGTTCTAGATACACCAGAATATTTAGAAAACAATTCTTGCGTTAAATTATTTTCTTTTCGAAATCTTATAAACTCTTTTCTAAATATTTCATGTAACTCTTCTGCATTATAACTTGCCTCTATATAATTAATATCGTAGTCCATAAAACCCTCTCTTTTCAAAATCTCTTATTATTGTATCACATTTGATACGTAAAATGCAAAATAAACTTGTAATCTAAAAAAAAGCATACTATATTCTAAATGTAGTAAATAACAAAGGAGAAAAAGTATGAATAGTTTAAATTGCATTTTTAAAGACAAATTAGCCCCTGTTGAAATAGCAGATTTAAAAGATGCTCTACGAATTGCTACAGAAAGCGAATACTTCATTAATAAAGAAACTGGAGAAGAAATAAATATTTTAGAAAACTCTACTAAAAAAATTATAAAAATTATAAATAATAAATACACGCCGGAAGAAATCGAACAAATTGTCAATTCCTTGTTTCAAGAAGAAAATGACATTTACTTGCGTAGAATTTTAACTGAAAAAGAAGTAGAAATATTAAAACAAATCCTACTTTGGCATCAACAAGAAATAAAAACCGTTTTTGATGGGAAATTAAAACCGGAAGAATTGCAAAAATTAAAAGTCAATCCTAAAATTTCTGAAAAACAAATAGAAAAAATAGAAGATTATTTAGAAAACAATAAAGATTACCTAAGCGGATTTAGTGATATTGTGGGAGATACAGGCGTTCCTAGTAAACTATTCTTTCTTCTTTTTGAAAAATTTAGTTATCTTTTACAAAATGACCCCGAATCACTTTTTACAGAAAAAGGCGTCCAAATTCGTAGAAAACTTCATTTTTTAATTAAAATGATTGGTCCAGCTTTCTTAAAAAATCCGCAAGTGATTGAAAATCGAAACTATTTAAAAGCCGAGCATCCAGAAGAAGAAATCATTTTACCAGACCCAGGCATCGTTTTGCCAAAAGAACCTGTTATTTGGACTGCAAACCATGGTTTTAAGGATGACATTTTAGCCACTATTCTAGCAGCACCTAGACACACCTATTTAGTTCTAGCAAGTCTACCTCAATTTTTTAATACGTTCGATGGTTTAACTGCTTATCTAAACGGCGTCGTTTTATTTAATCGTAAAGTGCAAAGCAGTAGAGAATCTTTGTTACCTAAAGGAAGTAAAGTTATGAATCTTGGCGCCGACCTTCTTCTTTTTGGAGAAGGAGTTCACAACAAAACCCCAAATGAAATTTTAATTGAAATATGGCCGGGAATCTATCGCTTAGCAAAAGAAAAAGGAAGTTACATATCTCCTATCATTCATTATATTAAAGACCCAACTTGCAAAATGCCATTTAATCCTATCCATACCGTAATTGATGACCCTATTCGTATTGATGACTTATCTGAAAAAGCTGGTTTAGAATTACTTAGAGATATCATGGCAACTTGGTGGCAACTCATGAACGAAAAGTATGGAAACATGACACGAGAAGAACTACTTTTTTGGTATACAAATCGTGCATTAGAATATAATAAAAATTTAACATTAGAAAATTTATATAACAAGCATTTAACTACAGCAGAAGCTTTTGGTTTATTCTTACTAGATTTAAATTCTACCGTAGACCGTTATGATTCTGAAATTGAAAGAAATGCCGATTTCAGATCAAAAACAATCGTAAGACCAGAAGATGCGTTTTTAAATATTGCCAATATCAAAAATAGCAACGCTAAAAATATTAGGAATATACTAGAAGCCTCTAAACTTGTACGAGAAAGAAAATTCGAAGATTACCAAAGAAGATTTTAAACGTAGAGATACGTTTTTTCTTTTGAAAACAATAATTTACATAAATTTTAACCCGTGTTATAATTATACTAGGTGATAATATGGCAGGTTTACTTTTACCAATATGTTCGGTAATATTTTCTAGTTTATTATGCTTAGTGTATTTTTCTAGAAAAAAAATTAATTTATTAGAAAACAATATGTATGGAATTATGCTTGTTTGTACTTTGATAGATAGTATTTTTGTAAGCATTCTCCAAGCGATAGTGCAATACGATGTAACAGCTTTTGGAGAATTCATGCTCTATCTCATAAACAAGTTAGATTTCGTTTTACTCATTGCCTTTTGCAATTGTTTATTCTTCTACATTATATTAATAACAATTCCAAAAGCAAAAGAAAAAGCAAAAAAAATAATGTTCCCTTTTATCTTAGTAGATTTTATCATAGCAATTTTTATATTTATTGCAAACTTAGAATTAATCCAATCTGGAGAAAATTTTAGCATTACAGGAACTGCATGTAACATTACTTATTTGCTATGTGGTTTGTATATTTTAAGCACCATTGCTATCGTCCTTGGAAATTTAAAAAAAGTGGACAAAAGGCATATTCCAGTATTTGCAAGTATTGCAATTATTGTCTTTTTACTCATTATATTTAAATTAAACCCTTATCTAATTGTTATTTCTATTTCTTTAACTTTTATCAATTACATTATGTACTTTACAATAGAAAATCCAGATGTTCAAATGATTGAGCAATTAAATCTTGCCAAAGAACAGGCTGAAAAAGCAAATATGGCTAAAACAGAATTCTTATCCAACATGTCTCATGAAATACGTACTCCTCTAAATGCCATTGTTGGTTTTAGTGAATGTATGTTACCATCTACAGATTTAAATGAAATAAAAGGATTTGCAAGGGATATTGTCGATGCTTCTCACAACTTACTAGAAATTGTAAATGGTATTTTAGATATATCAAAAATCGAAGCCAACAAAATGGAAATCATTCCAAAAGAATACAATCCACGGGAAGTATTTAATTCTCTTTGTAAACTAGTAGAGCCTAGAATTAAAGAAAAACCAATTGAATTTAAGATAAACATTTCTCCTGACCTACCAGGTATCTTAAAAGGAGATATGGGCAAAGTTAAACAAGTTGTGTTAAATATATTAACCAACGCAGCAAAATACACAGACAAAGGTGAAATTGAATTTAATATCACTTGTGTTAATCGAACAGATATAAAGAAATGCTTACTATATATCGCCGTTAAAGATACGGGTCGTGGCATAAAAAAAGAAAACATTGAAAAACTATTTAACAAATTTGAACGAATTGATGAAGACAAAAATACAACCATTGAAGGAACTGGTCTAGGTCTTGCCATTACAAAAAGCTTAACGGAAATGATGGGTGGAAAAATTACTGTTAATTCGAAATTCGGCGAAGGTTCTACTTTCAGAATTTACCTAGAACAAGAAATCATTAGTATGGAAATACCAGAAAGTACTGCAGAAGAAATTGAAATTGATTACTCTAAACACAATGGAAAAAGAATACTTATTGTAGATGATTCCAAAATTAACTTAAAAGTTGCAAATCAAATATTAAAACCCTATAACTTTAATGTAAAACTAGTAGAAAGTGGTTATGAAGCTTTAGAATTAATGGAAAGTCAGACATTCGATTTAATTTTAATGGATATCATGATGCCAAAAATGAATGGTGTTGAAACACTTAGAAGACTTAAAAAAATGGAGGGATTTGATATTCCAGTAGTAGCCTTAACAGCTGATGCCATCGAAGGAATGGATGAAAAATATTTAAATGCCGGATTTGATGGTTATTTATCAAAACCAATCGACCGTTATGAATTAGATAGAGCATTAAAAAAATTTTTAGGAGGGAAAAAAGATGAATAATATAGAAATTTTAAAAAATAATAGTGTAGATGTAGCAGCTGCTTTAGAATTATGGGGAGACATGGAATCTTATAATGAAAGTTTGTTAGAGTATAAAGATTCTTTGAACTCTAAACTAGCCAGTTTGGAAAATTATAAAAACAATAGAGATTGGAACAACTATGCTATTCTTGTTCATAGTATGAAAAGCGAATCCAAATATTTAGGATTCATGCAAGAAGCCGAGGTGTTTCTAGACCACGAACTAAAAGGAAAAGAAGGAAATGGCGAATACATTGAAAATAACTTTAATGCTGTTACCAATACCGTAAGAAAAATTGTCACTTTACTTAATTCTTATTTCAATGAAAATACAAATGATAAAAAAAATATCTTAATAGCAGATGACTCAAATATTATTTTAAATTTCTTGGAAAAAAGTATTGGCAACGATTTCAATATTTTAAAGGCACAAAATGGAGAAGAAACCATTAAATATTTAGAAAACAGTACTATTTATGCTATCCTACTCGATTTAAATATGCCAGGATTAAACGGATTTGAGGTATTAAATTATTTAAAAGAACACGATCTAATCGAAAAAATACCAGTTGTTATAATAACAGGTGATGATACAGAAGAAACAATTAAAAAAGCATTTACTTACCCTATCCTTGATGTTTTAAATAAACCTTTTAATGACAAAAGTATTAATAGTATATTAACTTCAATTAAAAATTTTTATGAAAATCAAAATATCTAAAAAAGCGTTTAAAAGCGCTTTTTATAATTTCATTGTTACTATTCACAGTCGATTAAAATAAATAAACTCAAAAAGTGATGAAATTA
>CARMXJ010000036.1 GCA_949025205.1 uncultured Bacilli bacterium
ATCTTATGAATGAAAGTTATTCTAAAGATTCATCAAAGAAAATGCGTTCATCACTGAAAGCAAGTAAAAAATCTGGCAATTTTATTGGTAAAACTGCCCCTTTTGGTTATTTGAAAGATCCAGAAGATGTGCATAAACTAATCATTGATAAAGACGCTGCTGTCGTTGTGAAAAGAATATTTGAGTTAGCATTAAAAGGAAAAAGTAAACAAGAAATTGTAGAAGAATTAACAAATAATAATATTTTGACACCTAGTGTTTATTTAAAAGAAAAACACAATATAAAGGTAAGTAGGATTAGTCGTAAATGGAATACAAAAATGCTTGATACTATTTTGCAAAACAAAACATATATTGGTACTCTTGTTCAATGTAAAAGAACTAGAATAAGTCATAAAACACATAATATGGTAAGAGTTGCAGAAGATGAATGGGTTATTTCAGAAGAAAGACATAATGCTATCATTAAAGAAAAAGTTTTCAATCAAGTGCAAGATATTTTATACAATAGAAATGTTAGAGTGAATAAGGATGGAAAATTTTATAAATATACTGGATTTTTAAAATGCCCCGAATGTGGTAATAATTTATATAGAATATCAACTAAAAGAAATAATATTGAAACAGTCTTTTATTATTGTAGCACTTATGTAAAAACAAAGAAATGTAACAAGCATTATATTCTGGAAAAAGAGTTGGACAATATAGTATTAGAATCTTTAAACAAACATATTGAATTGGTATGTGAAATTGATACTAAAATAGATGATGTTGTTTCAACTTCTAAAGTAGAATACAATAGTGAATTAAAAAAAATTAGATTAAATGAAATAAACAAAGAATTAGAAAAATATAAAAAATTATTAGATGAACTAAAAAAGGATTATAAGTGTGATTTTATCTCGGATGAAGATTATGATGACTTTAAACAAAAATATTTATACGAAGTTAATAAATTAAATTTAGAAAAAGAGAATTTAAGCAAAAATAAAATAAACTCATATAATTTAGAATGGATAAATCAATTTAAAAAAATAGGAAAACTGCAAGAAATTGACAGAAACATTGTTGATAGTTTTATTAAAAATATTTTTGTAAATGATGATAAAAGTGTAGATATTATTTTTAGGTATAAAGATGAATATAAAAACGCAATAGGGTATCTGAAAAGTCAAAATAATGTGTTATAATATATAAGGAAAAGAGAGTTATACCTTTAAATAATTTTATTAAAAAATATTATATAGAAAGAAGTGATTTTAATGAATAATTCTGATAAAGAAAATGTTCTTAATAAAAGTGTAATCAACTGGTACCCCGGTCATATGGCCAAAACAAGAAGGCTTATCAGTGAAAAGTTTAACTTAATTGATATCGTTTATGAACTAATCGATGCAAGAATCCCTTATTCATCAAAAATTAAAGATATTTATGATGTCATAAGAAACAAACCAAAACTTTTAATCATGACCAAAAAAGATTTATGTGATTTAAAAGTAACCCAAAAATGGGTCAGTTACTATGAAAACTTAGGAACAAAAGTATTGCTTGTTGATTTAAACAACAATGCCGATTACAAAAAAATTATTGACACTACATATGAAATGATGAATAAAGTTCAACAAAAAAGAGAAGGTAAGGGTCTTAAAGAAAAAGAAATAAGAGCGTTGGTAGTCGGTATACCAAATGTTGGGAAAAGTACTCTTATCAATAAAATGGCCAATCGTCATGTCGCAGATGTTGGAAACAATCCAGGAGTTACCAAAAACATATCATGGTTAAAAACTCCTTACAACATCTCTCTTTTAGATACTCCAGGAATTCTATGGCCAAAAATAAGCGAGGAGAAAATTGCTCTTAACTTAGCTGCTATGACAAGTATAAAACAAGAAGTTTTGCCAATTGATGATGTTGCAGTCTATATCTTAAAAACATTGCACGAATACTATCCAACTCTTTTAAAAGAAAGATACCAAATTAGCAATGTAGATGACTTTGAAGAAGTCTACAATGTGATTGGAAAAAATATGGGAGCTATGAAAAATGGAGAAGTGGACTACGACCGTGTCAGTAAAAAAATCATAAACGACATAAAAATGGAACATATAAAAGATATTACATTTGATAGATAAGAAAAAAGTCTTTTCTTTTGTTAAAAAAATGTTAAAATAAGTGCAAAAGAAAGGAACTATTTTTATGCAACTATTTCGCATTGAATGTACAAAAGAAGAACAATTTTCACTAAAAAGCAAATTATTAGAAAAAAAAGTAAAATACGATATGGCAAATTCTCTAATGAATGTCAAAACACCTTATAAAAGTTTATGTGCTATTACGATTGCTTTAGAAGAAAAAGAAGTACCTCGTTTTTTAGAAGCCATAAAAGAAGTGAATACTTCAAAAAATATGCGTTTGTATTCCGAAAAACTTTTAAAACAACAAAACAGAATGGATTATCCTTACTATGCACCTTACATTTTATTAGAAAAAGAGTATCCTTATTTAAAAACAACTTTTTTTTACCAAAAACTAAGTGCCTCTTTAGAATTTCTAGACGATATAGAATTAGAAGAAAAAGTAAAAGTATTCCCAAACTTTTTAGAATTTTTAGAAATTACAGAAGAAGAAAATAACCGTATAGTAGGAAATTATCAAACCGCAGTTCGTATATTAGATAGTGGAGAAAATACCAATGAAGACTTTGGAGAATTTGAAATCATTTGTGAACAAGAAAATGGTGTTTATAGAGTAAATACCAACATAACAAATTATCGAAAAAGAGTAAGAATCCAAAATTCTTTATATGACTACCTTTTTAAAATTCCTATGAAAAATGGGAAAAGCAACTTTCAAATCACTGAATATTACGTTTTAAGAGGGGAAGATACTATCCTTCATTTTGCGAGTGATTCAAAAGTTATAGAGCTTTATCAAAAAGAAGAAGGCAAAATGAGGACATTCCCTTACAAAATACTTTCTAAAGCAAATCCAAAAGAGGAAGAAGAACAAAAGATAGTAGAAGAAATAGAAGCATTTTTAGAAAAACAAGAAGCGTTAGTAAGAAGTAGGACAAGGAAACAAAGCGAGTAAAAAACTTTGTTTTTTTATGGGAAAGCAAAAAAAGCAAAAACACTTTTTCAAAAATATGCTAAAATAAAAAAGTCTGGAAGTGAAGCAAATGGCAAAAGTAGAAGTCGATTTATTAAAATACGAAACAGATTTATACAAAAAGAACATAACATTAATAGCAGGCGTGGATGAAGTAGGAAGAGGTCCTTTAGTTGGACCAGTTGTTGCTGCAGCAGTAATACTTCCAGTAAACTATAAATTAGAAGGACTAACCGACTCCAAAAAATTAAGTGAGAAAAAAAGAAACCAATTTTATGAGATTTTACAAAAAGATGCAGTTGCCATCGGAATTGGAGAAATTTCTGCTAAAAAAATCGATGAAGTAAACATTTATGAAGCAAGCAAATTAGCCATGCTAGAAGCCTTAAAAAACTTAAAAGTAAAACCAGAACATGTCCTAATAGATGCGATGCCTCTAGATTTAGATATCCCTTCTACAAGCATTATACATGGGGATGCTCTGTCATTATCCATAGCAGCCGCAAGTGTTATTGCCAAAGTAACCAGAGATGAAGAAATGTATGAACTTCATAAAAAGTATCCAGAATATCATTTTGATAAGCACAAAGGATATCCTACAAAACTGCACTTAGAATGTTTAGAAAAATATGGGCCACTTAAAAATTATAGATTTACATACAAACCAGTTCGTGATTTAATAGGGGAAGGTGATGGCGTAAGACATGAAAAAGAACACGAAAAACAAACTATTTAAAAACTATATTTCTTTTTTAATTCCAATTTTTAGTATTGAAGTCCTATTTCGCGTGCTTTTTAATATGCCTTTAGTAGACTGGGCGATGGCACGTCTCTTTTTAAGCTGTAATATTTTTGCTTTAGTCGTTTCTCTAATTGTTTTGCCTTTAAAAGAAAAACAAGGAAGAATAATAAGCATTCTCCTATTACTTATTACTACCATTTATGCTATTTTACAAGCCGGATTTAAAAACTATTTAGGAGTGTACATTTCATTTAAAACGAGTGGCCAATTAGGAGCAGTAACAGAATACGTAAGAGATTATTTTGACTCTTTTAATCCTTACTTTTATACCATGCTTATACCTTTTATTTTGTATTTTTTCTATAAGTTCTTTTTTGAAAAAAAGATTTTTAAAACCTATTATTTTGAGGAAGGAAGCATCTTTGAGAAAAAAGGACTAAAAAAACACACAAGCATAGCTTTTATCCTCCTTTTCTTCTTATGTTTTGTTTATTACAAAACTTTAAATATATCCTTCATGCAAAACGCTTTGCAATTAGAGAGTACAAAATCCTTATTTAAAAATCCTAATAATCCCAATATCAGTGTCAACCAATTTGGTATCGCTGTATTTGGCCTTTTAGATGTAAAAACAACGCTTCTACCCGTAGAAGACCAAGAAATTCGTTATTTTGAAAAGAAAAATACCGAAGAAGTAACAGATAATACAAGACATAAGAATGATACAAAGTGGATAGAATTAAACAACAACACCACGGATGCCAACTATATTACGCTAAACAATTATTTTATGAGTCGTGAAATTACACCTAAAAATGAATACACAGGTTATTTTAAAGACAAAAATTTAATTGTCATTATGATGGAATCCGTAAACGAAGTCTTTATAAATCCGGAATACTATCCAACATTTTATAAGTTATATAACGAAGGATGGAGCTTTACAAATGCTTATTCTCCAAGAAATTCTTGTTCAACGGGAAACAACGAAATGAGTGGGATGACAAGTCTTTTCTCTATCTATCGTACTTGTACGGCAAACGATTATAAAGATAACGTTTACCCAGAAAGCATCTTTAACCTTTATAACCAAAAAGGCTATAAAACAAATTCCTTCCACAATTATACCGAACACTATTATTACCGAGCTACCATTCATCAAAATATGGGCTCAGGCACCTATTATGGAGTAGAAGATTTAAATATTCCGTATTCAAATGCTTACAAAGAATGGCCAAGTGATATTTCTTTAATGGAAGAAGCTATGAAAAGAATCGATACCGAACATCCATTTATGAACTGGATAACAACGGTCACTAGTCATCAGCCTTACTATACCAGTAGTGAATACGGAGACAAATACTTAAATTTATTTGAAAATACAAATTACCCCATAACCCTAAAACGTTACATGTCTAAACTAAAAGAACTGGATTTAGCTTTAGCTCATTTACTTGAATTATTAGAAGAAAAAAAGGTTTTAGAAGATACTGTCATCGTTTTATATGGAGACCATTATCCTTATGGACTTAGTGATTCTGACTTAAATTATGCACTTCCTTACAATGTGAGCGAAAGAAACAATGTAGATAAAACCCCATTTGTTATTTATAATGCCGGGGAAACTCCCAAAGTTTTTAACGAATACACAACGTATCTCAATATCTTGCCAACCATTGCGAATCTTTTTGATTTAGACTATGACCCAAGACTTTATATCGGAGAGGATATTTTAGCTCCTAATTACAAAACATCTTATAAAAATCGTGTGATACTTGCAGATGGTTCTTGGGAAAATGAGGTCGGTAGATACGATGCTACAAATGGTATCATGACTTATTTCGGCGAGCAAGATTACACGGAAGAAGAAGTTATTTCCTACAATAGGGAAATTAATGATATGATAAAGATGAGCAATTTAGCCATCACCACCAATTATTTTAAATACTTGAGTGACGGCCTATCAAGTAGTAACGAAAATAATGAAACACAAAACGATACAAATTAGAAAGGGAAAAGTATGAAAAAATTAGTGATAGTAGAATCTCCAGCCAAAAGCAAAACGATAGAAAAATACTTAGGAGGAGATTATAAAGTAGTATCCAGTAAAGGACACATTAGAGACCTAGCGACCAGTGGCAAATTTGGACTGGGAGTAGATATCGAAAATGATTTTGCTCCCAACTATGTTCCAATAAAAGGAAAAACAAAGGACATAAACGCTTTAAAAAAAGACGTCAAAGCAAGTAGCTATGTTTATTTAGCCACCGACCCTGACCGGGAAGGGGAAGCCATCTCTTGGCATTTAAAAGATGCACTAGACATTAGTGACAATTATAGTAGAGTAGTCTTTAATGAAATAACCAAAGATGTAGTACTAGATGCTATAAATCATCCTCGTAAAATTGATGAACATTTAGTAAAAAGCCAAGAAACAAGAAGAATTCTCGACCGCATTATTGGATTTCGTTTAAGCAAATTGATGCAATCCAAAACTGGAGGAAAAAGTGCAGGACGTGTGCAAAGTGTAGCTTTAAAATTAATTGTAGACAGAGAAAGAGAAATAGAAAAGTTTATTCCCACCGAATATTGGACAATCACGGCTGATTTTAAAGACTTTACCGCTGATTTAGAAAAATACCATGGCAAAAAAATAGAAATAAATAGTGAAGTAGAAGCAGAAGAAATACTAAAAAAACTATCCAATGCTTTTAAAATTGAGGAAGTAAAAGAAACCGATACTGAAAAAAGTGCAAGACCCGTATTTAAAACTTCTACCATGCAAAGAATGGCTGCAAATAAAATCAATTTTGCTCCTTCCAAAACCATGCGTGTTGCCCAAAAACTTTACGAAGGAATTGATATCGGAAGTGAAACAGTGGGACTTATTACTTACATGCGTACCGATTCAGAACGTGTATCTTCATCCTTCGTTGCAGAAACATATGAATACATCAAGAAAAACTATGGACCTGAATACATTGGTAGCGTGAAAGCAGGAAAAAAAGACAAGAACATGCAAGATGCTCATGAAGGTATTAGACCTACTAGCATTAAACGTACACCAGAAGCCATGAAAAAATACTTAACAGCAGATGAATACAAATTATACAATTTAATTTATGTACGTGCTCTTGCTTCTTTAATGTCCAATGCCAAACTTTTAGCAACTTCTGTACTACTTGAAAACAACGGATATATCTTTAAAGCCAGTGGAAGTGTATTAAAATTTGATGGATACTTAAAAATCTATGCTGCTTTTGAAGAACAAAAAGATTTATTATTACCAGATTTTAAATCCTATAAAAGCAATACCATTATTGCCAGTGAAATAACAAAAGAACAACACTTTACCAAACCTCTTCCAAGATATACAGAAAGTTCTTTAATCAAAGAAATGGAAAACTTAGGAATTGGAAGACCAAGTACTTATTCTACAATTGTAACAACCATTAAAGATAGAGGATATGTACTATTAGAAGACAAAAAATTTGTTCCAACGGAAATTGGAATCGAAACAACAGACAAATTACAAGAATTCTTTAGTGACATTGTAAACGTAGAATACACAAGCAATATGGAGACTGATTTAGATAAAATAGCAGAAGAAGAAATGGATAACATCAAAGTACTTAAAGACTTCTATAACAAATTTGAACCATGTGTGGAAGAAGCATTTGATAAAATGGAGAAAAAAGAAGCCGAAAAAACCGGAGAAACTTGTCCAGAGTGCGGCAGTGATTTAGTCATTCGTAATGGACGGTATGGAAAATTTGTCGCTTGCTCCAATTATCCAACATGCAAATATATAAAAAAAGAAGAAAAAACAAAAGAAGAACTTGCAGATTGCCCAAAATGCGATGGAAAAATTATCGAAAAAAGAACACGCAAAGGGAAATTTTTCTACGGATGTTCAAATTATCCCAAATGTGACTATGCTTCTTGGTACAAGCCAACTGGTGAAAAATGTCCCAAATGTGATAGTTTACTCGTAGAGAAAAAAGACAAAATCGTTTGTAGTAACTGTGATTATGAGAAGGAAGACTAAATGTCTTCTTTATTTTCAAAAGTTAAATGTTAAGACGTTATCATAAATGAATCATATTCTTTTGTCCTTAAATAGAAAATTAAGTAGAAATAAATGAGCAAAAAATAAAAAAAACATACTTTTTTATTTTTTTTATGGTAAAATAAAAAAGAATAGGGAAGTGAGATTATGCCAAAAGATCCATATAAAGTACTTGGTATTAGTAGAAATGCAACATTAGAAGAAATAAAAAAGAAATATAAAGACTTACTAAAAATATACCATCCAGATACTCCAGATACAGGAAGTACTACTAAAACACAAGAAATAAATATTGCCTATCAGGAAATTTGCAAAAAATTAGAACGCAAGAAAAACACCTTCAAGAGTGAGGAGGCAAAAAAAGATCTATCAAGTATCAAAAATAAAAAAATTCGAGTGATAGAATGTTACATAAGTGAATTAGACCTTTTGCAATTAAATTATACACTCCTAGTGGACTACCAAGAACAAATAGTGAATATAGTTCAGAATACAAGAAAAATACGTAATAGCGATGATATAGTACAAGTAAATAGCTTATACCAAGAGACAATTTCACAACTGAATAAATTATACTGGCAAATCGTAAAAGACTTTTGTAAAAAGAACGCTATACCAGCAGAGTTTATACAAGGCGAAATAAGATACAATTGTAAACTTAATGAACTGATTAATCAATTGGAGGATATAAAAAAAGAGTATAAAGAAAAGAAAATAAAGGACAAGATAGAAGAAATAACAAATAATTACAAATCGTATACAGGCTATGCTTTTTTAGAAGAAAATATTAAAAGTATAATAAAAAATTTTGTAGAAAAAGAAAAAGAAAAGGAATTAGATCAAATAACAATGGCACCTTTATGCCAAGAGATAGAAGCTTTATTTGCTAGATATTACAAAAACTTAGAAAAGATTAATACAATACTAAAAGAAGATTTAACAGAAGAAGAAACACAGGAAGTAAAAGAATTAAATGCTAATATCCTAAATGCCAATTTTAATCAAATGTACCGAAAGTGGAAAGCAAAAAGAGACAAGCCAATAATAATGGCACTATTCGAAGAGATTAGAAATAAAGCAACAGCAGCAGCTCTTGAATTGCTTAAGAATAATGACATAGAAGGTCTAATTGCTATAAACAAAAAAGAAAAAGAAATGATTGAGATAATTCAAAAAATGCTACAAGGCGAATTAGATTTGGAAGAATTAAGAAAGTTAGAGTATATTGATTTCAAAAATATTGATGTACCTACAACAGATAAAGTGCTTTTTAATGCAGATAGCCAATTGGAAGCAGACTTACTAAAAGAGAATATCGATATAGAAGCGATTAATAGCATTTATGAAGAAGAACTTGAAAAGAAACACTAAGAAAAAGTTGTTATCTTTTTTTTAATGCGTTATAATTTATTTATAAAATAGAGGTGAATTTTATGGGGGCGTTTTCAAGAATAGACACTGCTTTTCAAGAACCAACTTTACAAGAATATTGGCAAAAAGAAGTGGATTTTACTTCAGCAGAAGAAATAATAAAGGCAGAAATAACATATCTGTTTTGTATTTTGGATTTTAAAAAAGAGCCATCTGATTTTCAGGAATGTACATTAGAACAATTACGCGATATGTATGAGATGCTAGAAAAAGAGAAAGTAATTTATAGAGATAAAATTGCCTCCGATAAGTTCAGTAGGTCCTATATTATAGATAGAGAAAATAGTGTTATGAAAGGCAAAAAGGAACTAGCCAAAGCCAATATGATAAATTTTATTTATCAATACGATACTTCTGTAACACCAGAAATACTAAGTCAAAAAACAATAGAAGAAATTAAAGAACACTATCAAAAAATAAAAGAAGAAAGACAAAATCAAAAAAATAAAGAATTTAATAAAAGCGACCTTTCTCGAAAAAGAAGAAGAACCTATTATGATTAAAGAAACAACATAAGTAGAAATGAATGAAAATAGAATGGAAAAAAATATAGAAGAGTTTTTAGAATATTTACACTCTGAACTAAACTATAGCGAGAATACCATAAAATCTTACCAAAATGAAATCCTAAAGTTTAAAGGATTTTTAGATATGGAAAATATAGATTATTTAAAACTAAAGAAAGAGCATGTTCGAGCCTATTTAAAATATTTAGACAATCTAAAATACAAAAATAGTAGTATTTCTAGAAATATAAGTGCTCTTCGTACCTTTTATCGCTTTTTAGTAATCAAAGAAAAAAGCGACAAAAATATTTTTGCTAGTATAAGAAACCCAAAAGTTGAAAAAAAATTGCCTAACTATTTAAGTGAAATCGATATGGAGATTATCTTAAACTTTAGAAATAAAGAAAACTATAAAGAAAGCATTTATACTAATCGTGATTTGTTAATCATTGAACTTTTATACGATACAGGATGCCGTGTAGAAGAACTTGTAAATATAAAATTGTGTAATATAAATAATACAGAAAAAAGTATCAAGGTTTTAGGAAAAGGTTCTAAGGAACGTGTTGTTTTTTATGGCGAATATGCAAGTACCTTTTTAAACGCCTATTTAATAGATAGAAAACTACTTTTGGGAAATAAAAAAAGTGAATATTTATTTGTTTCAAAAGAAAGCAGTCAGTTAACAACTAGAAGAGTAGCGCAAATTATTGATGAAATAATGAAAGTAGTAGCGATCAAAAACAAGGTAACTCCCCATACTTTAAGGCATACTTTTGCAACGCACTTGCTAAACCATGGTGCTGACTTACGAAGTGTGCAAGAACTTTTAGGACACTCATCTCTTTCAACGACTCAAGTCTATACCCATGTATCAAATGAACGCTTAAGAGAAGTCTATTTAAAAGCACATAAAGATAATCGCAAATAAATTGTATAAATTTTGTCAAAAATACGTCCTTGCGTTGTCGTATTTTTTTTCTGTTGTTATAATGAACCTAAGACCATAAAAGGAGGAGAAAGATATGGCAAAATATGTGTATTTATTTAGTGAAGGAAATAAAGACATGCGAGATTTGCTTGGTGGTAAAGGGGCCAACTTAGCAGAAATGACAAATATTGGCATGCCTGTACCAAGAGGATTTACCATTACAACAGAGGCTTGTACAAACTATTACGAACAAAAAGAAACGATTAGCGAAGAAATCACAAACGAAATTTTAAGCAAAGTAGAAGAACTAGAGAAAATGACTGGAAAAACATTTGGAGATAAACAAAATCCACTATTAGTAAGTGTAAGAAGTGGTGCAAGAGCATCCATGCCAGGAATGATGGATACGGTTCTTAACTTGGGATTAAATGATGATGGGGCAGTTGGCTTTACAAAAGCAACCCAAAACAAAAGATTTGTATACGATTCATATCGTAGATTTATTCAAATGTTTGCAGATGTAGTAAAAGGGTATCCTAAAAGTGCTTTTGAACGCCACCTAGATGAAATAAAAGAAAAAAAGAAAGTTAAATTTGATACCGATTTAACAGAAGAAGACATGGTGGAAGTTACTAATGATTTTAAAAGAATTTATAAAGAAATTGCAGGGGAAGAATTTCCACAAGATCCAAAAGTCCAACTAATCGAAGCAGTAACCGCTGTATTTAGAAGTTGGAATAACGATAGGGCTATTTATTATCGTAGAATGAATGATATTCCGTCTAGTTGGGGAACAGCTGTCAATGTCCAAGAGATGGTTTATGGAAACCGTGGAAATAATTCTGGAACAGGAGTAGCTTTCACAAGAAACCCTGCAACAGGAGAAAAGAAACTATATGGGGAATACCTAATCAATGCGCAAGGAGAAGATGTAGTGGCAGGTATTCGTACACCAGAGCCTATTAGTAAACTAGAAACGGATATGCCAGAAGTATACAAACAATTTGTTGAAATTGCATCTAAATTAGAAAATCACTACAAAGACATGCAAGACATGGAATTTACAATTGAAAATGGACGCCTTTTTATGTTACAAACGAGAAATGGAAAACGCACAGCTGCTGCTGCACTTAAAATAGCTGTAGACTTGGTAAAGGAAGGCATGATTACAGAACGTGAAGCACTTTTAAAAGTAGAACCAAAACAATTGGATGCTTTACTTCATCCAACGTTTAGCACGGAAGCTTTAAAAAAAGGAGAAGTGATCGCAACAGGCTTAGCAGCAAGTCCAGGAGCTGGAGCAGGAAAAATATACTTTACTGCAGAGGATGTAATAGAAGCTAGTAAAAGAGGAGAAGACACTATTTTAGTAAGACTAGAAACAAGTCCAGAAGACATCGAAGGAATGAACCATGCCAAAGGTATTCTTACTATCCGTGGGGGTATGACAAGCCATGCTGCTGTAGTAGCGCGTGGAATGGGACGTTGTTGTGTTAGTGGTTGTGGAGAATTAAAAATTGAAGAAGAAAAGAAAACATTAACAACCAAAAATGGAAAAGTATATAAAGAAGGTGATGAAATCTCTTTAGATGGAAGCACAGGAAACGTTTACAATGGTATTTTGGAAAGTGTTGAGCCAAGCATTAGTGGAGATTTCGAAACATTTATGACTTGGGCAGATGATGCAAGAAGAATGAAAATTAGAACAAATGCAGATACACCAAAAGATGCCTTGCAAGCTAAAAAATTTGGAGCAGAAGGTATAGGGCTTTGTCGTACAGAGCATATGTTCTTTGAAAGTGAAAGAATCTTTAACTTTAGAAGAATGATAGCAGCAGAAACTCTAGAACAAAGAGAAGAAGCGTTAGAAAAAATATTACCTTACCAAAGAGCAGATTTTGAAGAATTATACCGTGCTATGGCTCCATACCCAGTTGTTATTCGTTACCTAGATCCTCCTTTACATGAATTCTTACCAAAAGAAGATAATGAAATAAAAGAACTTGCTGCCTCACTAAATATGAGCTTTGAATCATTAAAATCTAGAGTAGAATCACTAAAAGAATTTAATCCGATGATGGGTCATCGTGGTTGTAGACTTGCAATCACCTACCCAGAAATTGCTAAAATGCAAACAAAAGCAGTCATTGAAGCAGCTATTAATGTAACCAAAGAAGGAATTGAAGTAGAGCCAGAAATCATGATTCCATTAGTTGGAGATATAAACGAATTAAAATATGTAAAAAATGTGGTTTGTGAAACAGCAGATACTTTAATAAAAGAATCTGGGATTGTTCTAAAATACCAAGTAGGAACCATGATTGAAATTCCAAGAGCAGCTCTAATGGCTGATGTTATTGCGAATGAAGCAGAATTCTTCTCATTCGGAACAAACGACTTAACACAAATGACTTATGGTTTCAGTCGTGATGATGCGGGTAAATTTTTAAATGATTACTACGCTAAAGGAATATTTGAATCAGATCCTTTTGCTAAAATTGATGAAACCGGAGTAGGTGCTTTAGTTCGTATGGCAGCAGAAAAAGGAAGAAGTGTAAGAAAAGAAATTAGCCTTGGTGTATGTGGAGAACATGGAGGAGATCCAGCAAGTATCGAATTCTGCGAAAGCGTTGGACTTGATTACGTATCCTGTTCACCATTTAGAGTTCCGATTGCCAGACTTGCAGCAGCACAAGCAGCTATCAAAAATAAGAAAAATTAGTTAATAGTGTTCAATCAGCATAATAATTCAAAATATTGAATATATTATAAAGGTATACTAATGTCAATAATTTAAGAAAATGTCTCAAAAAATAATAAATATAAACGGGAAATAA